>CAMGJS010000022.1 GCA_946056455.1 uncultured Clostridia bacterium
AGGCTGTGTTTACAATAAAAGGTCCCGTGCTTATCCTTGCAGGAGCAGGAAGCGGAAAAACAACGGTGCTTGTCAACAGAATTGCTAATATGGTGCGGTTCGGGAACGCTTATGACAGTAAATATGTAAACGAGAATATATCGGACGAGGACATAGCTTTTCTTGAAAATTTTAAAAAGGGCGACGACGGAGAAAGGCTCCGCGATATAATATGCAACCCCGATGAAATGATAAAGCCGTGGAATATCCTTGCGATAACCTTTACAAACAAGGCGGCGGGAGAACTCAAACAGCGCCTTGCGGATATGCTTGGCGACGACGGAAACGGAATTGTCGCGGCAACATTCCACTCGGCTTGTGTAAGGATTTTAAGGCGTGAGATTGAACAATTAGGATACCCTTCGGACTTTACAATATATGACAGTGATGATTCGCAGAGGGTAATAAAAACCTGTCTTTCGGAGCTTGACATATCGGACAAGATGTTTCCGCCGAAGTCGGTGGCAGGAGTGATAAGCTCGGCTAAGGACAGAATGTTATCCCCCGAAGATTTTGAAGAAGAATACGGCAACGATTTCAGAATGGCGACAATTTCAAAGGTTTATGCTCTTTATCAGAAAAAGCTGTTTTCAAGCGGAGCCCTGGACTTTGACGACATAATAAGGCTCACGGTCATTCTTTTTGAGAAGTTCCCCGAAACATTAAGGCATTACCGCAACCTTTACAAATACATAATGGTGGACGAATATCAGGACACAAACCACGCGCAGTACCGTCTTGTCAGTCTTTTGTCGGAGGAACACCGCAACCTTTGTGTTGTAGGCGACGACGACCAGAGCATATACAAGTTCAGAGGGGCGACTATTGAGAATATCTTAGGCTTTGAGGACGAGTTCAAGGATTGCCGCACAATAAGGCTTGAACAGAATTACCGCTCAACGCAGAATATTCTCAGCGCAGCAAACGAAGTAATAAAGAACAATCGTGGCAGAAAGTCAAAGACCTTATGGACAGCGGACGAGGACGGCGACAAGGTAAAGCTTTGCAGAATGCCGAATGAAAACGCAGAGTCAAGGTTCATTGCCGATGAAATTCTTGACGGAATTAAAAACGGCGGAAAATATTCGGACTATGCTATTCTTTACAGAATGAACGCGCAGTCGAACAGCGTTGAACGAGCCTTCACAAATTCGGGAATTCCTTACAGAGTGTTCGGCGGACTTCGCTTTTATGACCGCAAGGAAATAAAGGATATGATTGCGTATTTAAGCGTTGTCAACAACCCTTATGATATGCTAAGATTAAAGAGGATTATCAACGAGCCGAAAAGGAGCATAGGTGAAGCAACGGTATCCGCTCTTGAACAGATTTTCTCGGATACGGGGGTTAGTCCCGTTGAGATAATGTCGAATGCGGAAAGCTATCAGCCCCTTGTCAAGAAAGCAAGTGTATTAAAGCCCTTGGGGGTAATGTTCAAGGAGCTTGCAAAGTCGCAGTATGAGCTTGCTCTTGATGAGTTGCTCGATGTTCTCATAGAAGTATCGGGATACGGAAAATACCTTGCCACATTAGGCGACGAGGGTATCACAAGGGCAGAAAATATCAACGAGCTTAAAACCTCGATGAAACAGTATTCCGAACAGGCGGAAAACCCGACACTTTCGGGATTTTTAGAGGAAATTTCTTTATACACCGATGTGGACAAATATGAGGAGCAGACCGAAACTGTCACGCTGATGACAATGCACGCGGCAAAGGGACTTGAGTTCCCCGTTGTGTTCGTTATCGGAATGGAGGACGGAATATTCCCCTCTGTAAGAAGTCTTAATTCGGAGGAAGATATTGAGGAAGAACGCAGGCTCGCTTATGTTGCTATAACGAGGGCAAAAAAGTCCCTCTATCTCACATACTGCGCCGAGAGAATGCTGTTCGGTCAGACAAACCGCAACCTTGTTTCACGCTTTATAAAAGAGATACCCCCTGCCCTTGCGGACAAAATCGACAAGGTGGCGCAAAAGCCTACGGCTACTATCGGTTTTTCTTTGGGAGAAAGTTCTTCGGGAACAAGGTCGATGTCCTTACAAAGCCAGCTTTCAAAGGCTCCTAAGAAAAAAGAGGAAATATGCCGTGTTGAATTCGCTGTGGGTGACAGAATAAGGCATAAGGTTTTCGGTGACGGAACTGTTATTTCTGTGAGAAAGATGTCCAACGATTCGATGCTTGAAGTCGCCTTTGACAATGCAGGAAGCAAAAAGCTTATGGCGAATTTTGCAAAGATAGAAAAAATCTGATGGGGTGAAAAAATGCTTGATTTTATAATAAATATCGACAGAACGATTTTGTATTGGATTCAGGATACATTGCAATGCGCGTTCTGCGACAAGTTTTTTGTTATCGCAACATACTTCGGTGAAAAGGGAATTTTCTGGATAGCGACGGCTATTCTGCTTGCCGCTTTTCCGAAAACGAGAAAAATCGGAATAACTGTTATGTGGGCAATAGGGATAAGTTTTCTGATGAGCCAGATTGTAATAAAGGGGCTTGTGGGAAGAATAAGACCTTTTGAATACTTCAATTATGATACCGCTTTGATGCTTATTAAGATTCCGCTTGACTCGTCGTTCCCATCGTCACATTCCTGCGTATCTTTTGCGGCGGCAACGGCTATCATCCTTCACAACAGAAAGTTCGGTATCCCTGCCGTTATCATAGCGATACTCGTTGCGGCGTCAAGAATGTATCTGTTTGTGCATTATCCGAGTGATGTTTTAGTGGGCACCTTACTCGGAATTACTGTTGCTGTTCTGGCGTTTATTATCATTGACAGGATAATAAAAAAATCGGAAATGAAAAAGCAACAAAAAGAGGCTTTATAAGAATAAAATATCCCCGACGGATTTTCTCCGTCGGGGATTTGTTTTTATTAAAGGGTTACTACGATTTTGTTTGTATCGGCAAGTTCAGATGCGGGAATGTAATTTCCGTCAAGAGCTTTACCGTTTAAGGTGAGCGACTTTACTCCGCTCTGGTTACCGTTGGGGTTTGAAATGACGATATTCAGCTTCTTTTTGCGGAAGTTCTTTCTTATCTTGACTTCTTTCCAGGAAGAAGAAAATGCAGGGTCAATTTTAAGTCCGTCAGCGTCGGGGCGCATACCGAGGATACCCTCAACGCAACCTACCATAACGGTTGAGCCTGTACCCGTGAGCCAGTGAACATGAGAACGGCCCTCGAAAGGCGACTCAACGCTTTCTGTGAACTGACCGTGAGCGTAAGGCTCAATAACACGGATTTCTGCATTATCGTTCATACAAGCAGGAGAAGATTCACGGAAATATTTATACGCCATATCTCCTCTTCCGAGTAAGCTTTCGGCAAGGATAACCCAGCCCTGAGGCTGTGAGAAAATTCCGCCGTTTTCTTTTGTGGAGCCGTTGAAGCACTGCATAAGAGCGCCGTCAAATGCGTGGTCATAATAGGACGGAGCCATAACCCTTGCGCCGTATTTTGTGTTGAGAAGCTTATCGACAGAATCCATTGCGGCTGTACCCTTATCGTTGCCTGCAAAGCCTGAGATAACGCTCCAGCACTGAGGTTCAAGCCAGATGTTAGCCTCTGTATCGTTCTTTGAGCCGACAACAACGCCGTTTTCTCTGATACCTCTGATGAAACGGTCGCCCTCCCAGCAGTTTTCAAGAGCGGAGCCGAGATCCTTCTGAACGCTGTCGAGGTAGGAAATATATTCGTTATCATTCTTCATAACGGCATATTCACGCATAATGGTGAGTGCATAGTAAAGCTGGAACGCAACAAAGGTCGTTTCGCCCTTTGCGCCAAGACGGAGACAGTCGTTCCAGTCGGCGTGAAGTCCTGCGGGGAGCTTGTGAGGTCCCAAGCGCTCCATCGAGAACATAATAGCACGCTTGAGGTGTTCGTAAACGGTGCCCTCTCCCCCGTTTGCAAAGGGGATAACCTCGTCGATAAATGCTTTGTTTCCGCTTTCACCGATGTACTTGTAAACGGTCGGGAAAAGCCAGAGTGCGTCGTCGGCGCGGTATGAGGGGTGACCTGTCGCTCTGACATAGCTGTCATCGTCGGGGGTGTCCTCGTGACCTGCGTTATGGTCGAACTTAACGAGGGGAAGTCCACCGCCGTTGTCAACCTGAGCCGAAAGCATAAAGCGGATTTTTTCACAAGCAAGCTCGGGATCGAGGTGAATGATACCCTGAATGTCCTGAACGGTATCGCGGTAGCCGTAGCCGTTTCTGAGTCCGCAATAGATGAATGATGCGGCTCTCGACCAGATGAATGTGATAAAGCACTGGTATGCGTTCCAAACATTTATCATATTGTTGAAAGCGTCGTCGGGAGTTTCAACCTCAAAGTTGTCAAGCTCGCCGTGCCAGAATGTTTTAAGCTCGTTGAGGTCTTCCTCGACCTTTTTGCCGTCCTTATAAAGTTCGAGGATTTCGTCAGCCTCTTTGGAAGCCTTTCCTCCGAGGATATAGGTGAGAGTTACGCTCTCGCCGGGGTTTAAGGTAATGTCGCTCTGCAAAGCTCCGCAGGAGTTGGAGTTATAGTTGAGCTTATTTGAGCAACCGTTTTCAATTCCTATGGGATTTGAGTAGGTTCTGTATGAGCCGATGAACGATGTAAGGTCGCCGTCATAGGCGGTAACATCTGCGCCGACTACTCCGAGAAAACGCTCAAATCTGCCGTCTGCGGCGTCTACTCCCTTTGAAATGGGCATACTGATATGCTGGCATATTTTGTTCTTCAAAAATTCCGTTCTTGAAATGAAAAGGCTGTATTGCAGGTTTATCTGGTCCTGCTCATAGTTGCTTTCGTTTGTAAATTCAACAAAGCCCGTTGCCGAAAGGTTTCTCACTCTGTCGGAATTATTCTGTATCTTGCAGTTCCATACTTCGTATGTTTTATTTATTGGGACATAGTATGTAGTCTCTGTCTTTATGCCCTCGTATTCCGATGAAATAACGGTATAAGCGGTACCGTGACGGCACTCGCTCTTATATTTGTCAAGGGGCTTTCCCACAGGCTGCCACGAAGCCGACCAGTAATCGTTGAGGTCTTTATCCTTTATGTAGATATATCTTCCGGGCAGGTCCATCATTGAGTTGAAACGAAAACGGGTAATTCTTCCGTTTGCTCCCGATTTGATAAAGCTGTATCCTGCGGCGTTATTGGAAATGATCGCGCCGTATTCGGGTGAGCCGAGGTAATTTGCCCAGGGGGCAGGTGTATCAGGTCTTGTGATAACATATTCTTTGTTTTTCAGGTCAAAATAGCCGTATTTCATAAATTTAACTCCTTAAAAATTATGCTATGGCAAAATGCGCATACGCTTATTTTACCATAGCATTGAAGAAATATCAATATATAAATTATTAAATTTATTTCCTGTTTATTCATTTTCGCTAACGACGGAAAAATCCACCTTTCCGCCCGAAACATCAGCCTTAACGCACCTTACCCTTAACCTGTCGCCGACGCGGTAGCGCTTGCCCGAAAGGCTTTCGGTGAGGGTGATAAAGCCATCGCAGTCGTATGTTCCGTGAGGGAGAGCGTCTATGTGGACAAGTCCCTCAACGGTGTTGGGGAGCTCTACATAAAAGCCGTAATCGGTGACGGAGGAAATTATTGCGTCAAAATCCTCGCCGATATGCCCCGACATATACTCCGCTTTGTAGCAGTCCTCGCACTCACGCTCGCAGGTCATTGCCGTCAGCTCGGCGTCGGTGGAATGATTTGCCGAAACATTGGCAAATTCCGTGTATTTCTTCTTTATCATCTCGGCGGAGGCGCCCTCCAACATATCGCTCATTATGCGATGAATGGAAAGGTCGGGGTATCTTCTGATGGGAGAGGTAAAGTGCGCATAGTCGGAAAGAACAAGTCCGAAGTGACCGACGGGCTCCGTTGAATACTTAGCCTTTGCCATTGAACGCAGAGCCATATTGTTGATGACGGGGAACATATCCGTTCCACGCTGTTTTTCAATTATCTGTGCAATATGATAAGGCTTTATCTCGTCAAAATGAGGATATTTGATGCCCATTTTGTCAAGGTTTGAGATAAGCGTCTGCACCTTTTCGGGCATAGGCTCTTCGTGGATACGGTAAACAAAGGGTATCTCATTCAGCTTTCCGAAATTTGCCGCCGACTGATTTGCCATAAGCATAAATTCCTCAATGATAAGCTCGCTCTTGCCCCTTTCTTTATTCTTGACATCTATGCAGATGTCGTCCTCACTGATGATAAGCTTGCTTTCGGGAGTTTCAATCTGTGGTGCTCCTCTTCTTATCTTATTTTCGGTGAGTATCGAGGCAAGCTCCTGCATAAGCATAATAGTATCAAGGCAATCCTTGTATTTTTCTTTTATATCGTCCGTGGCGGAGCCGTCAAGAATTGCGTTTATCTCGGTGTAAACTCCCTTTACTCTTGAACGGATAGCTGTTTTTTTGAATTCATAGTTGAGCAGTTTACCCTCGAATGAAATGTCCATAAGGCAGGAAAAAGCAAGGCGGTCTTCGTTGGGGTTCAAAGAGCAAATTCCGTTTGAAAGCTCCTTGGGGAGCATAGGAACTACCCTATCGGCATAATAAACGGAAGTGCCTCTGTCAAAAGCCTCGTTATCAAGAGCGGACTTCGGGCGGACATAGTATGAAACATCGGCAATATGCACGCCGAGTTTATAGCAGGTCTCTGTCTTTGAAAGAGAGATAGCGTCGTCGATGTCCTTGGTATCGGCGCCGTCGATAGTGAATATGAGGGTATCCCTTAAATCCTCTCTGCGTGAAATTTCTTCGGGAGTGATGCCCTTATGCTCAATTCTCTTAGCCTCGTCGGAAACTTCAAGGGGGAATTCCGTGCATACTCCGTGAAGTTCAAGGACAGACTGTGCGCAGGCGGAGGCTTTCATAGAAGAGCCGTAAGCAGAAACGACCTTTGCGGTATGCTCGGAGTGACGAAGTCCTCTGTGGGATATTTCGGCAAGAACCTTGTCGCCGACTTCGGCTCCGTTTGTTTTTTCAAGAAGAATGGGGGATTTCATAATGGTATCGGGCAGAATGAAGAATTTATCGTCCTCTTTAAGAACAACGCCCGTGAACTGAGCCTTTGATTCTTCGAGTATCTTTATTACTTCGCCCTCTGCTCCGCCCTGTCTTGACGGAATAGGTCTTGCAAGAACGGTGTCGCCCGGCATTGCGCCCATAAGGTATTTTCCTGGGACAAAAACCTCGGAATTATCGTCAAGTCTTGTCAAAAAGCCGAAGGTCTTGTTTATTCTTGCGACCTTTGCGCTGTATGCTCCCACAGCGGAGGAAAGGAAAAGTCCCCTTCTGTTTTCGGATACTATACCCTGCTTTTTAAGCTCCGAGAGAGCCTCTTTGAAGGAAGCTAAGTCCTTGCCCTTGACATGACATTTTGCCTCAAGCTGACGGGGCACCATACATTTCTTTCCTGCTTTTTGGAGAAAAAGAACTATTCTTTTTCTGAAAACCTCTTTCATTTCTTCTTTCATTCTGAATACTCCTTTTGATAAAAAAAGGCTCCTGCCCGTTTATATAGACAGGAGCCGTTGACTTCAACGCAAGCTGATGCAAAAATTATTCCTTGCCGACAAAAAGCGGAACGATATTTACCGCAAGTGTCACTACAAAGAAAATAATTGTCATAACGGTTGTGAACTTTGCAAGCTTTGCTTCTCTTGAACGGCCGCTGTTCTTGCCGTAAAAGCTGTCGTTGCTTCCTCCGCCTATTGCAGATGACATTCCGGGGTTCTTTGTTTCCTGCAAAAGAGTTACAACAACGATTATAACGCTTACCGCGATAAGTATTGCTCCCGCTACTATTTCAAGTGTTCCCATTATCATTTTCCTCCGATTATTTTTGTTTATTAACTATACAAGTATAACACATCAGGAGTGGGATTGCAATAGCTTATTCCAAAAAAGTTTGTATTTTTTAATATTATGCTTTACATTTTGCTTTATTATGCCTTATAATTAGTGTAACAAGCTTTTTAAAAGGAGAAAAATATGGACAAGCCACAATACAACAGTCTCAGCAAGGAACTGACGGAGAGAATAGAATACGACCGCAGAAACCACATTGAAAATCCGTATCGTTTTAAGGACGAAAACGCTGTGAGGAGAAATTCTGCGCACGATATTCCGAATTTATGGAGACCGACATTTATAAGGGACGCGGAAAAGATACTCTATCTTCCCACATACAACAGATATACCGACAAGACGCAGGTTTTTTCATTCTATAAAAATGACGATATTTCAAGAAGAGCCTTGCATGTTCAGCTTGTTTCAAGAATTGCAAGGAATATAGGCTCTGTTTTAGGGCTTAACCTCGACCTTATAGAAGCGGTCGCTCTGGGACACGATATAGGTCACACGCCTTTCGGTCACGCAGGAGAGCATCTTCTTGACGAGCTTTTATACGAAAAAGCGGGACTGCATTTCAATCACAATGTTCATAGTGCAAGAGTGCTTGACAGAATTTTTTGCAGAAATCTTACCTTGCAGACCCTTGACGGTGTGCTTTGTCACAACGGAGAGATAGAGCAGAGCGAATATCGTCCCATAAAAAATCTTGACTTTGAAACCTTTGACAAGGAAATGCAGGACTGCTACACCGAGGGTATGCCTGCGATTTTAAGGCTTGTTCCGTCAACCTTAGAAAGCTGCGTTGTGAGAGTAAGCGACATTATCGCATACATCGGCAAAGACAGGCAGGACGCGGTAAGAGCAAGGCTTATTGACGAAAGCACGGATTTTTCATCGCAGGAGATAGGCACATTCACCTCTGCAATTATCAACAATCTTACTGTTGACATTATAGAAAACAGCTACGGCAAAGACTATATTGCCCTTAGCGAAAAGGCTTTTGACGACCTTTCCGTTGCAAAGAGAGAGAACTACGAGAAGATATACAAAAAAGAAACGATAAGCCGTATTGCAAGCGACATATTAAAGCCTATGTTCAAAGACATCTTTGAAAAAACACTTGACGACCTTATAAGCGAGAGAACGGACTCCCCCGTTTATAAGCACCACATTGAATATATCGCCGAAAACACGAGATATTACAGCAACGAGAACGAGTATCTCAAAGAGGACAAGGCGATGATTGCGGCGGACTTTATTGCGAGTATGACGGACGATTATTTCACCGATTTGTATTCGTATATGTTCCCTGAAAAAGAGAGTGCCGTTGAGTATGTGTCGTATTTTAAGGGGTGAAAAAAGGTATCGGATTTGTTCCGATACCTTTTTCATTTTATGTCGCGTCGGCAGGTTTTTCGCCCTTATAAAGAAGCTTCATTACAATAGGCGTTACTATTGACGAACAGATAATAAGAAGAATTACCGAGGCAAAATATTCCGAGCTTAATATTCCAACGGCAAGACCTTTCTGCGCAACGATGAGAGCAACCTCTCCCCTTGTCATCATTCCTACACCGACCTTGACAGCGTCCTTGCCTTTATATCCGAAAAGCCTTGCAAAAAGTCCGCAACCGATAACTTTTGTACCCATTGCGACAATAACAAAGGCTATGGAGAAAAGCAAGAGAGATAAGGTAAAGCCGTCAAAGTTGGTTTTAAGTCCGATACTTGCAAAGAACACGGGGCCGAAAAGCATATAGGAGTTTATATCCATTTTCTCGGCGATATAGTCGGAGTCGCGGAGGTTGCAGAGGATTATTCCCGCAACATAAGCTCCCGTAATATCAGCGATGCCGAAGAATTTTTCGGCGATATAAGCCATAGCAAAGCAAAGGCAGAGCCCCATTATGGGTATTCTTCGCTGGTGGGGATATTTTTTGTCAAGCGCTTTGAAAATTTTATAAAGGATATATCCGACAATAAGGCTGAACGCAAAGAATACCAGCGTGCTGATAACTACTTTCAAAGGCTTCGATGTAGGGTCCTTAAAGCCGATGACAAATGTAAGAACGATAATTCCGATAACATCGTCTATAATTGCGGCGTTGAGGATAAGC
>CAMGJS010000023.1 GCA_946056455.1 uncultured Clostridia bacterium
AAATCAGGGAGTGAAATGTGTATGGAAAAAAAGTCTGTTCACGGTGTTATCTCGACCGTATTTAAAGCACTCACTCTGGCAATGGGGGTTGCCGTTGTGGTGCTGTCCTGCCTTGACAGCCTTGAACCCAATGTTGCGATGGTTCTTTTAGGTATAGGTCTTGCAAGCGCAGGAGTGGCTATGCTTGATAAAAATTAACTTCCTTCTTAATAAATACAAAACCGCATACGGCATTAAGGCTGTATGCGGTGAGTATAGTTAAAGGGAATATTTTGCTGTTTTGGGAAAAGGAGAAAAAATGAAAAAAATCTTACTTGTAAACACGCTCCCTGAGAACGACTTGTCGGTATCGAATGTTGTTCAGGCTCTTGAAAGCGAAGATAACAAGGTGCAGGTATTTTACGCTTATGAAAAAAACTTTCGCCCCTGCGTTGGTTGTAATGTTTGCTGGCTCATAACTCCGGGAGTGTGTTCTCAGCGTGACGGCTATGACGAGCTTTTAAAAGCCTATCTTGCGAACGATGCCGTCATTTTTCTTTCGGGGACAACGCTGAATTTTGTGGATTGCAAAATGAAGAATATTATCGACCGTATGTTGCCTCTTGTAACTATGGGAATACATATAGTGGACGGTCAGTGCCGTCATATTCCGAGATACGACAAAAAGTTCCGTTTCGGGCTTGTTTACAGCGGTGTTGCCGACAACGAATATCTTAACTACTGGATGGAGCGTGTTACGCTGAATTTCGGCGGAGAAAGCCTTGGCGCTTATCCCGTTTCGGATGTAAAGGGGGTATCTGCGTGCATTTAGTAATAATAAGCGGTGCTACAAGACCGCAACCAAAAAGCAATACCGCAAAAATTATCGCCGCCTTTCAGAAAGGCTTTGAGGAAAACGGAAACACGACGGAGGTATGGTATCTTTCGGACAGAAAGCAATGGGATAACGCTAAGAATGCCTTTGAAAGCAACGAGCATATTCTCATAGCTTTTCCTCTTTATGCGGAGAACATTCCGGGTATTATGCTTGAATTTCTGTCAGGATTGAAGCCGAAGCATAATTCCCATACAAAGCTTGCGTTTATTATTCAGGGCGGATTTCCCGAAGCGTGCCAGAGCCGTTGTTGCGAGGCATATTTAAAAATGCTCCCCGCTCAGCTCGGTTGCGAATATGCAGGAACGCTTATAAAAGGGGATATGTTCGGATTGGGTATGGTTGACGATAAAAACCGCGAGAAAATGCTTGCTCCGTTTGTTGAAATGGGCAGACATTTTGCTGAAAAATCCTGCTTTGAAAAATATGTTGCGGACGCTTTTGCGACTCCCGAATATATGCCTGAAAAGCAGATACGGATGTTCAATATGATAGGAAGGCATATTTCAAAATTTTTTATGGGCTCTATCGCAAAAAAGCTTGGGTGCAAGGGAAATCTCTACGACAAACCCTATGAAAGCAGTGTAAATAATCCCGTATAAATTTTCTTTTGTTTTTGTCGCATTGACAGCAGTATCAATTAGGACTATACTGACTATATATAGCATTTTAAACGACAATAAAAACAAAAGAGGTAACAGCTTATGTTGCGAATGGAAATAGCCTTGTTTCTGGTTCTGGCTTTTGTGGCATTCTTTTATTTTTCGGCTGAAAAAGAGCATGCGGCATTGCACAGAACCTTTTCTTTATTGCTTGTATGCGTGCTTGTGCATCTTGGGCTTGACGGTATAACGGTCTATACGGTGAATAATCTCAATACGGTGCCGAAGCTTCTTAACGACGCCGTTCACCGATTATTTCTCGGCAGTATGGTGTTTGTGATTTATCTTTTTTATCAGTATATCGCTATTCTTGTTGAAGAAGAAACGGGAAAACCTCGCAGACTTGATATTCCTGCAAAAATATTTCTTGCAATAGCGGAGCTTTGCAATTTTCTTCTGCCCGTTTCTTACACGGTGACAGAAAAGGGCAACTATTCATCGGGATATTTTATGCTTGTTCCTTATGGTGCGGTTATATTCTATCTTATTCTTTGCGCAGGACTTCTTTTAATAAACCGCAGACAGATAGACAAAAAGAAAAAATCCGTTATCGGAATTGCTCTTACTATCGAATTTATCGTGTGTATTTTGCAAGGACTTAATCACACCTGGCTCATAAGCGGTATGGGAATTACCCTTATGACGCTTGCGTTCTATCTTACTCTTGAAAATCCCGAGACGCTCCGTTCTGAACTGACGGAGCAGAAAATATCAATGCTTTATCTTAAAAGCCAGGTAAATCCGCATTTTTTATATAATACCATTGACACAATCCGTATTCAGGCTCAGCTTAACAAAGATGTGAAAGTTGCGGAGCTTCTTATGCGGCTTGTTGATTTTTTCCGTCTAAGCGTAAAGATAGACCGCCCCATAGTTACCCTTGACGATGAAATCGAACTTCTTGAAGCCTATACGGAGCTTATGTGCTATCGTTATCCCGATTTGAATGTAAGTTATGATACAGACCCCGATTTGGGCGGAGCTCAGGTGCCTAACTTTATTCTTCAACCCATTGTTGAAAACAGCCTTATTCACGGTCTTAAAAATAAAGGCTATCGGGGAGATGTTACTATTTCAGCCAAAAAAACAGAGAACGACAAGCTTGAAATAAGCGTCAGCGACACGGGCAGCGGTTTTGATGAGGGCAAAAAAGCGGAAATAGACGAAATGCTTCGCGGATATGCAAAACAACCGCCTAAACTCAGCGGAAACAGTATAGGTATTCTTAATGTTCAGAAAAGAATAAAACTGCTCTGCGGCAGAGAATACGGCCTGTCTTATACCGAAAACGAAACGGGCGGAGTGACGGCACATATTCTTCTGCCTTTAAAGGAGGAGATAGAATGAAAAAACTGCGCGTGCTTCTTGTTGACGATGAAGTTATGATACGAGAAGGCTTCAAACGGCTGTTTGACTGGGAAGCTCACGGGTGCGAAGTCATAGGCGAGGCGGCAGACGGTATGGAGGCTCTGGCAAAGCTTGACGCTCTTAACCCCGACATCGCCGTTATGGACATCAACATTCCCATTATGAACGGTCTTAAAGTCATTCAGATGTCAAGGCTCAAACACCCTGACACCGCCTTTATAATCGTTTCGGGATACGATGATTTTTCCTATTGCCGTGAGGCGTTAAGACTTCAGATAACCGATTATATTCTTAAACCCGTCAACTATGAGGAATTTGGGATATGTATTGACAATCTTAAAATCGCCCTTTTTCAGCGTGAGATTTCAGAAAACGAAAATCCTGAAGAGGAGAGAGCAATTTACGGTATCACAAGATTTATTCAGGAACATTCTGCCGAGGATATAAGCCTTTCTGTGCTGTCCGATGAATTTCATCTCAACCCTCAATATATAAGTCAGCTTTTTAAAAACGAGATAGGCGTGAATTTTCTTACATATCTCACAAGTATCCGTATGGAGCAGGCGAAAAAGCTTCTGTTGACGACTTCTCTTTCGATTACGGAAATTTCAGAGCGTTCGGGATATAAAGATTACAGAGTGTTCACAAAGGTGTTCAAAAAATCGGAGGGTATAACGCCGTCGCAATATCGGCGAGACTTTTTGCAGTAAAAACAAAAACAGATGTATGCAAGAACATACATCTGTTTTTTTGATGTGATTTTAGAGTTTAAGTCCTGAACTTTGAAACCTCTCTTTGAAGTATTCCCGCCTGAGTTTTAAGATGATTGCTCGAAGCGGCGCTTTCTTGTGCCGACGCTGAATTTGACTGAATGGTGTTTGTGATATGTTCAAGACCTGTGTTTATCTCGTTTATCGCTATTGCCTGTTTCTGTGAAGCCTCTGAGATATTCTTCATAAGGTGAGCAAATTCGCTTACCGACTCGTCGATAACGCTGAACGACTGCTCTGTTTCTTCAACCGTCTTTGAACCGTGGTTAACGGCAAGACTGCTCTTTTCAATAAGCTGCATCGTTTCCTTTGCCGCCTCAGACGAACGAGCCGCAAGAGTTCTTACTTCATCGGCTACAACGGCAAAGCCTTTTCCTGCCGAGCCTGCTCTTGCCGCCTCGACAGCGGCGTTAAGAGCGAGAATGTTTGTCTGGAACGCAATATCCTCGATAATTCCGACAATTTTCTGAATTTCATCGGAGGTTGCCTTTATCTCGTCCATTGACCTTGTCATTTCCTTTATTGTTTCGCCGCCCGTTGTGATACTTCCGACAACGCCCTCCATAAGCTTTGTCGCCTTTGCTGTATCTTCGCTGTTGCGCTCGACTGTTGCTTTGATGTCAGCTGTCATAGAGTTTATCTGTTCGATAGCCGCCGCCTCGTTTGATGCGTTGTCGGCAAGAAGCTGAGCGCCCGAAGAAAGCGCGCCCGAACCGTTGAGCACCTGCGCTCCGACAGCGTTTATATTGGTCATTGTGGCTTTAAGATTTTCGCTTATTCCGTCAAGAGAATGTTTTATTCCCACAAAATCGCCCGAATACTTTACCTTGCTCTTAACGGCGAGGTTGCCTTCGGAAAGCTCTGAAAGAACATAGTCTATGTCACTTATGTAAAGAGAAAGCGCCTCGACAGTTTTTGAAAGGGACTCGGTAAGAAGCTGTGTTTCATCGCCTCTGTGGCTTTCCTCACATTCTGAAGAAAGGTCGCCCTCGGCAAGCTTCGCAAGTCTTTCCGCCGCGTTCGCAAGGGGCTTTGCTATGGTGGTAGCTACACCGTATGCGGTTATCGAAACTGACGCCATACAAATTACAAAGATAATCGCAACCGTTATCAACAGCTTGAAAAATGATTTAAAAATATCCGAATACGCTCCCACATATACGGCATAAAGTCCGCTTTCGCCTATTTCTGCCGAGCATACGAGAGATTTTTCACCGAACAGACCGCAATACGCTTTAAACGGTTCGCCGTTTTCGGATATTGTGCCGATAATATTTTCTAAGCCGAAATCCTTTTCAACGGTCATTTTTTCGCTTATATCCGATGAGGTCACTACGATGTTTCCGTCTTTATCGGTGATGAAAACAACCTCATTTTCATTTTCCGACATTCCCGAAAGATAAGCGCCGAGATAGTCGTATTCAAGCTCGCCTAAAATTATGCTTGCGCCGTTGTTGTATGCGGCAAGGGTAACTGTCTCTCCGTCGGGGTTTTTAACGGCGGGAAGAAAAGTCATTCCGCCTTTTTCTATCGAGGAGATAATCTTGTCATAGTCCGAAAGGTCGTATCTGTTCTCTGAAAGATAAGAAACACATTCAAAGGTGAGGTCGCCTTCATCGCTTACCTCCGCTTCGGCGATGCTTTCTGAAATATAGTCGTATTCGCCTTCAAGAGAAGAAGAAATGCTCTGAGATATGTTTGTTCCAAGTCTTACCGCGTCATTGAATGTAAGCTTGTATGCTCCTGTCAGACATACGGTGATAAGCAATAACCCCAGTGCAAAAACGCTTGCTATGCAATAACGCATAAGTCTTTTTCTAAGTGTTGTTTTCATTTGTATCGTCCTTTCGTCTATCTGAGATATTCTTTGACTTTGTCAAGATATTTTTCCCCTGCTTTTCTGCCTGACTGATAAACTCTTTCAAGCTCATCGGGGTCGTGCACGACTGCTTTTATATTAAGCGGACTTTCTGGTCTTATCACAAGAATTTTTCCGCTTTTTTCAAGCTTTTCAATGCAGGAAAGCGTTTTATTATACATAATGTGTCTTTTTTCGACAGCTTTTAAAAGAGCAGGCTTGTCTCTCATCGTTATTCTCATAATCGGCAGGAATTTGTTCGGCTTTTTGACAAAACCATAGGGCTGGGTGAGTATCACGACAAGCTTGTCATAGCCTCTGTTTATCATAAACTTAACGGGAATAGAGTCTGTTGTTCCGCCGTCCGACAGAGAATACTTGCCGATATTGACATATCTTGTAACAAGCGGCATTGCCGCCGACGCTCTTATCCATTCAATATCGTTTCTGCCGCCGTCGCTGCATTTGTGATATATGGGCTTTCCCGTGTCGACATCGGTTGCTACGACATAGAATTCCATAGGATTGTTTTTGAAGGTCTCGGCGTCAAAAACATCAAGCTCTTCGGGGATTTTTCTGTAACAGAAGTCCGCTCCGTAAATATCGCCCGTTTTTATAAGAGAACGAAAGCTTGCATATTCGGGGTGAGTGCAGTATTTTTTGTTGTATCTTACCCCTCTGCCTATCTGCTTTGATTTATAATTGCAACCGAAGACCGCTCCCGCCGATACTCCCACAGCGCCGTCGAATTCAATTCCGTTTTCCATAAAGACATCCATAATCCCTGCGGAAAACATTCCGCGCATAGAGCCGCCCTCTAAAACAAGACCTTTCATATAAAAACCTCTTTTTAAGAATATAATGATATTATATACCAAAAATCATTTTCAGTCTATACATTTGCAAAAAAATATGCTATAATAATGTAAAATTTTAAAAAAGGGGGAGATTTTATGCCGCACAGCTCGGGCGGAGGAAGTCACGGAGGAGGAAGCCACGGCGGAAGTCACAGCCACGGAGGCCGTGGCGGCGGAAGTTCGCAGAGATATTCAAACAGATATTTCACAGGCGCAAGAAGATATATGTATCACCGCAGAAACGGCTCTGTCGGATATATTTATACCGACAGACCTATAAGAAAATCTTCTGTAATAGAACTTATCATACCGCTTGTCATTTTAATTCCGTTTATGTTTGTTCCGATAATTGCTCTTTTTTCATCGGGTATAAACTTCGGTCCGCCAAAACCGTTGAAAACTCTGTCTACATACGAACAAACCCACATTGTTGACAACATAGATGTAATAAACGAGCGTGAGCTTGAACCGATACTCGCAGAATTTCAGACAAAAACGGGTATATGCCCGTGCGTTATGACTGTCAATAACGAAAACTGGCAGGGGCGTTATTCATCGCTTGAAAATTATGCATACGACCTTTATGTGAACACATTCGGCGATGAACAGCACTGGCTTGTCATTTACTCCGAGCCCGAAGAACCCGATGAAGATTTCAACGACTGGTACTGGGAGGGTATGCAGGGCAACGATACCGACAGAATATTGACGGGAAGTAAAGCCGATAAGTTTCTCAATTCGTTGCAAAGATATCTCACAAAAGATGATATTTCCGTTACAAAAGCATTCTGTACCGCCTTTTCTGAGGCAAACGGATATATGATGGAAAATAATTCATCGCTTACCGATTTATTGCCTTTTGCGTTCTTTATTCTTATATGGGTGATTGTCATAGGTGCGAATATGGCGGGAATGATAGTTTCATTTGTAAGAGGCAGAAGAGACTATGTTGAAGTTCCGAAAGACTATGTCTACACAGGGGATAACGACCCGTTCAATCCGTCCTCGTCGGAGCAGTACACAACATATTCAAGCAGTTATGTTGACACCTCAAAGGACGATTATGACGACCCGACAATAATAAAATAACAAAAATAGCGTTGCATCTAAAAAGGGTGTAACGCTCTTTTTATTGACAAAAAAGCAAGCGGAGCAGGCCTTGCCTCAATCTGTATTCTTGCCACAATGGTGATGGTGACTATCTCAACGACAACCTGCCTTTATATCGGCTCGGACGATATGATAAACAGCATTTATCCGAGAGATATATGTATTGACAGCCGAACAGCAAATGCCGACAACGAGCTTTCTGTTTCAAAGGTTACAGAAACGGTCTATGACAAGCTTTATAAATACGGAACATTACCGCATCAAGAAGCTATTATTCTATTGTCACAAAGAAATAAACGCTGTTCTGGGATAAGGGAAAATGAAAGAAAGGACAGTCGGGGAAAGACGCTCCGACTGTCCTTTCTTATTTCTCTTTCGGTTTGAAAACAAGCGCAACGATAAATCCGCATATAATAGCCGCACATATTCCTGCGGCGGCGGAGGAAAATCCGCCCGTGAATGCGCCTAAGATACCCTTTTCGTCTACCGCCTTGCGAACACCCTCGGCAAGCAGGTTTCCAAACCCCGTCAAAGGAACTGTTGCTCCTGCTCCGCCTATTTCAACAAGCGGAGCGTACACTCCGATAGCGCCGAGAATTACTCCTGCAACAACATAAACCGTCAGTATTCTTGCAGGCGTCAGCTTTGTGTAGTCTATTAAAAGCTGTCCGATAAGGCAGAACGCTCCGCCTATTAAAAACGCCCAGAGATATTCAGTGAAATTTTCCATAAGTCCCCCTTAACATTCATAAGAAATGTGAATAAGATGCGCTATGCCGGGGATACTTTCCCCTTGTTGAGAAGAGGTAGTTGACATAAGCGCGCCCGTTGCAATAAAAAGCATATTCTTTATATCGCCCTCTCGGACAAGCGGAAGAAAATGTCCGCAAAGAATACTTGCAGAACAGCCGCAACCCGAACCGCCTGCGTGGACATCCTGCTTTTCTCGGTGAAACATCATCTTTCCGCAGTCCATATGCTTTGAGCGGATGTCTATATTTTCTTTTTCAAGCAGTTCGTACAAAAGCTCACTTCCCACATACCCCAAGTCGCCCGTAACTATGCAGTCATAGTCCGACGGTGAAGTTTTTGTATCGGTAAGAAAGGTTTTTATTGTATAAGCCGCCGCAGGAGCCATAGCCGCGCCCATATTGTTTGCGTCCGTTATGCCAAGGTCAACTATCTTTCCTATTGTAACTCCTCGGATATAGGGGGGTTCTGCCTTGGGGGTAACAATAGCGGCTCCCGACGCTGTGCAGGTCCACTGGGAAGTTGGCGTGCGCTGTCCGCCGTAGGAAAGAGGTAATCTGAACTGCCTTTCTGCTGTGCAGAAGTGTGATGAAGTAACTGCAACTATATTACCTCCTAAATTATTATCGGTCATAACCGCCGAAAGCAGAAGCGTTTCGGCCATTGTCGAGCAAGCACCGTAGACTATCAGAATGGGAATATTTAGGTCACGGAGCCCGTATGTCGTTCCCGTGCATTGATTTAAAAGGTCGCCCGCAAACATAAAGTCAATGTCGTCGGGAGTGAGATTTCCCTTTTGCATTGCAAGCTCGACGGTCATTTTCTGCATTTCACTTTCAGCCTTTTCCCAGGTGTCCTGCCCGAAGTGGCTGTCCTCCTCAACTTTATCAAAGATATGCCCCAATGGGCCGTCGCCCTCTTTTTTTCCTGCTATCGAAGCAAAATATGCAATGCTCGGCGGATTTGACATTGCAAAAGTGTTTTTTGATATTTTTATCGACATCAGAATGCCTCCGTAAAAATTTTTTCAACGGTAGTTTTTCCGATTTTTGAAAATATATTCATTTTTATTATGGTTTCGTCGTCGGCGAAGGAAGTTGAAGCACTCTGCAAGAGTGTTTTTAGTTTAGGTTTCGATGTCGGCGAAGCAGGAGTGTTTCGCTCTCGTGCTCGGAGCGACCTACTTTTTCTTCCGTGAAAGTCGTGGCAAAACACGGCAACTGCGTTGAGCCTGATTCTTTGCTCAGACGCAAAAAATCGTTTAACTCTTTCCATTTGCATTCACTTTTGCTATCCCGTTGCAAGCCTTGCGAACACATTGCGACTCTTAATAAGATACAAATACGCTCATTAGAAACAGAGAAACTAAAATCTCTTTC
>CAMGJS010000024.1 GCA_946056455.1 uncultured Clostridia bacterium
AAAGCAGGATACCCGAATGGGTATTCTGCTTTTTTGGCGGAGAAAGAGGGATTTGAACCCTCGCGACCGTTTCCAGCCCTACTCCCTTAGCAGGGGAGCCCCTTCACCACTTGGGTATTTCTCCAAGGTGAAAAAAATGGCGGAGAGGGTGGGATTCGAACCCACGTGCCCTTGCGGACAAACGGTTTTCAAGACCGCCTCGTTATGACCACTTCGATACCTCTCCACTTATTAACTTAACGCTTGTATATTATATCACACAATTTTCACGCTGTCAATACCTTTTTCAGATTTTTTTAAAAAATTATCCGCCCGAAAGATTATCGGGCGGAAAACATTTTATTCTGTAACGGTTGAGCTTGAAAAAAGTCCGTCAACATTGCTCGATGAAGCTTCGCTCACATTGACTTCACGGCTTGAAGGAAGCTTTGCTCCGCATACTCCGCAGTACTGATACTTCTCGTCAACTTCTGCTCCGCAGGTCTCGCAAAGCTTAACTCCGCGAATTTCATTGAGTTCAAGACGCATTCTCTTGATACGGCGCTTACGAACATCAATATCATCGCAAAGAGGAGCAAATGCGCTCATATCCTGGTTGCGGTTTTCGTAAAGACTCTTTCCGATGTCGGCAAAAATCTCAACGATTCTTTCTTCTTCATAAGCGATTTTTCTCTTAAGGTTTGAAACTTCAGAAATGCTCTTTGCCTTATCGGCAACGCCCGAAGCAGTCGAACCGATTGTTTCAACAACATCTGCAATACCCATATCGAATACCTCCTAAATAATCACAGAAAGCCTGCCAGGACTTCTATAATACCATATATTACATTATACGCTAATCCGCTAAATTGTCAAGCGTTTATTAGCAAATTATTTAAAAATTGTGAACTTTATACTAATTTATTATCCGAAATTTGATAAGCGGACATAAACCGTTCGCTGATTTTTTGCATATCGCAGTCGATTGATGAATAAAGAGTCGCGATAACTTCGCCTTTTTCGACAGTTTCACCGCAAAGCTTATTAAGATAAATCCCTGCAGAATGGTCAATGGGAGCGTCCTTGACAGACCTGCCTGCTCCGAGAGAAAGGGACACAAGACCTATCTCCTCGCAGTCTTTACAGCTGATTACCCCCGTCTTATCAGCGTATACTTTTAGTATATTCTTTGGTTGTTTAAACAATTTGTAATCTTCAACCGCCTGGGGATTTCCCCCTTGGGCTGAAATCATCTCTTTTAATTTTGAAAATGCCCTGCCCGAGCTTATTGCGTCCTTTGCAAGAGCTTCACATTCCTCGGGTGTTCCCTTTTCGGCAAGAGCGAGCATATTTGCCGCAAGCTTTATGCAAAGGTCATAGAACTCGCCCTTTTCGTTGCCCTTTAAAACCTCTGCCGCCTCTTTAACTTCAAGGGAATTTCCCACAGCTCTGCCCAGAGGCTTTGTCATATCGGTAATCATCGCCGAGCATTTTCTGCCTGCGCTTTTGCCTATTTCAACCATAGTGTCGGCAAGAGCCTTTGCGGATTTTTCGTCTTTCATAAACGCTCCGCTTCCGCATTTTACATCAAGGAGGATACAACTGTTGCCCGTGGCAAGCTTTTTGCTCATAATGCTTGACGCTATAAGCGGAATACTGTCAACCGTTGCGGTGACATCACGGAGTGCGTAGATTTTCTTGTCGGCAGGAGTAAGGTGCCCCGTTTGTCCCACAACGGCACAACCAACGGACTTTACAACATCTGCAAACTCTTCAAAAGAAAGGCTTGTGTTAAATCCGGGGATACTTTCAAGCTTGTCGATAGTTCCGCCCGTATGCCCTAAGCCTCTGCCCGACATTTTCGGTGCTTTCACTCCGCAAGATGCGACAATGGGGACTATAACAAGCGTTGTCTTATCTCCCACTCCGCCCGTGGAATGTTTATCGACGGTAACCTTGTCGATACACGAAAGGTCGAGCACATCGCCCGAATGTTCCATCGCCATAGTCAAGTCAAAGGTTTCTCTTGCGCTCATCGAGTTGAAGTAGACCGCCATAAGAAAAGCCGTCATCTGAGCGTCGGAAATATCGCCTGCGGTAAAGCCTTTAACAAGCCACTCAATTTCTTCTTTGGTAAGTTCTTTATTGGTTTTCTTTTTGCAAATCAGGTCGTACATCTGCATAAAATCACCGCCTTATCTTACAGTAGCTCCGTGATAATAGTGTTCAAGAATTTCAACATAGTCGTATCCGCCCTTTGTAGCGTAAAGGTTTGCGCCGACCTGCGAAAGTCCCACTCCGTGTCCGAAGCCGTATGTAGTAAAGATAAATTCTCCGTTTTTATACTCTACATCAAAGTTTGCGGAATTAATTTCAAAATCAAGAACCTTTTCTCTCATCTGTCTTCCGCTCACGGTTTTTCTGCCGTCGATTATGACATTCTTTACATATCCGCTGTCGTATCTGCTGTCTATTTCTATCCAGTTTTCAGGGTCCGATGAGAGAGAAAGTCCCGTGTAGCTTTCAAGATACGACTTCATCTGACTTTTTGTAAAGGTAACTTTTTTGCCGTAGTTTGCACTGTCGTAGCTATCATAGTTGTTTTCGACAGAAACAAGATATGGAACATATCCGCCCCACACTTCGCTTGCCGAAGCGGACGCTCCGCCCTGAGAAGCGGAATAAACAGCCTCGCAAAGTGAGCCGTTATAGTAAACTCCCTCGCCTATAACTTCGGCAACGGCGTTTTTAACCTTTGTTGAAACGCTGTCTCTCATAAGAAGTTCGGGCGATATTCCTCGGTCGTTCTTATATTTTATGAACGAATATGCAGCGACCGCCTGAGCCTTTAAGGCTTCCTCGTGGAACGACGAGCCCATTTCTCTTTCAACAACTCTGCACACCACATTATATGCGCTGTCGGTATATGTTTTTCCGTTCAGTTTATAGGTGAGTGTGCCTGCTTCGGACGGTGCGTGCGTTTCGGCAGGAGTTGTAACTGCGGTAGTTGTTGCAGGAGTCGTTCCGAATTCTCTTTCTTCCGTAACGGGTACAGTCGTAGTTGTCACGGGAGTAGTAGTAATTACAGGAGTTGTAGTGGTTACGGGTGTAGTCGTTGTAACAGGCACAGTCGTAGTCACGGGGACGGTTGTTGTCGCCCTTGGTGTTGTTGTCGTCACGGGTACGGTTGTTGTCGCCCTTGGTGTTGTTGTAGTTTCAGCCGTATGGACTACCGCCTGAGAAACGACATTCGGCTTTGTTCCCGCCTGAGCCTCTGGGATAGCTGAAACGGGATTTTTTTCAGTAACGGCTGTTATATCCGTTCTTGCCGTTGTTGACTTTGTTGTTTCGCTCTGAGGGATAAACAAGTCGGTTTCATAGGAGGAAAATGTATCCTCAACCGCGGAAACTGCATTTGCGGCAATATATTCCGATATATCGGGCGAGGTTTCGCCTACAGTTGTATAAACAGCCGTATAGACAAGACCTATAACCGCCGCAACGGTAAATCCTGCAAGAGAACTTCTCTTCATTTATTTCACTCTCCGTCAGTATGTTTATTCTCTGTAACTTCCGCCCTGATATTTATAGATTATTTCAGGATAAAGCGGATTGTCGTTCTTGACTGCCGCCGAAGTGTTCACCTCGGTGCTTTCGCCCTCTCTTACCTCTCTGCCGATTATTACAAATCTTGAGCCTTCAAATTCAGTACTGCAAGTAGAAAGGGTGATAAATCTGTCGCCGTATTCAATATCGACATCGGTTATCACAAGCGAGCGCTTCTTTATCTGGTCGACAAATTCATTGAACCTTGCTTCGTCGGTAAGGTCGATATAGTTGTGATAGTCAAAAAGCGGTCTGTTGTCGTGTTCGGGTCTTGTATTTATTATGAACATTGAGCATATCTTGTATGTTCTCTTTTCGTAGGCTGTATCAAAATAGATAAGTGGCTGTTGCTTATAGTATCCGAGAGGGTTCCACTTATAAAAGTCAAGCTGTCCGAACCTTGTGCCGTCCTTCTGGTTGTGTCCGTAAAGAACGATATTGCCCGAACGCTTTCTTGTATTGAGAAGACATCTGAAATCGGCATATATTGAGCCTGCAACATTCTTCTGCTGTTTGGGGTCCCTGTTAAGATAATAGTCGTTGTCCGTATACTGAACAACGGGCTCGTCCACAACTGTCGGAATATTTATCCAGCCCGCATAATGCTCATATTCATTAAGCCTTTCTTCTGCTTCGGGCAAAAGCACAAGGGGAGGCTCGGGCGGTTCTGTTGTGACGATAGTGGTTTCGACAGAGGTTTCTACCTTCGGGGTATAGACCTCCGTTACCTCCTCGGGCTCCGATTTACAGCCCGAAAGGGCAAGCGCCGATGAAGCCAGTATAACAGCCGACATTATGAGGGCGATGTTCTTCTTTGTGTTCATAAAGTTCCTCCGTAAAAATTATTTCTTGTATATTTCTGTCCAGTTGTGTTCATAAACGGGATTTTTTTCAAAATACGCTCCCGTCGTATCGACAAAGGCGCCCTCGCCTTCTCTTACCTTTCTTGCGACTATGACGAGCCTTGCGTCGTTAGCCTCGTTTGAGCAGGTCGATAGGGTGAGAAATTCGTCGCCGTATTTATAATTCACATCTGTCACAAGCTTGTTGCGCTTTTCAATGTTGTCGATAAATTCAATATATCTGCTTTTATCAAAGTCGATATAATTCTGATAGTCAAAGAGCGGAATATCATCGTAAGCGTCGGTTGTCATCGTGACGAATATTGCAAAAATCTTGTATTCCGACTTTTCATAGTTGGTGCTGAAAGTAACGGTCGGGTTCTGCTTATAGAATTCAAGAGCCCTGTCGCTCCAGGCGGAGCTTCCGTTGTTTTTGTAGTTGTCAAGGTCGCCGAACATTGTGTTGTCCTTTTCGTTGTGGGCATAAAGGACGATATTATCCGAATTTCCCGTTTCATCGGCGGTGGTGCGGTAGTCCATCATTACCGCGCCTTTTCTGTTCTCCGAGCCGTCAAAGCTGTGGGTGAGATAGAAGCTGTTCTGTTCCTCTTTATTCCCTCTTCTTACAACGGGATAGTTTATTTTTGTGTTTGAAATGGTTATCCAGCCGACAGTATCGGGGTTCTGCTTTAAAAGCTCTTCGGCTAACGGCAGAATTGTTTTTTGGGGCAAAGCGTCAGTGACAGAGGTCTGCACGGACGAAGTCATATTTTGCTCGGCAAGAGAGCTTTCTATAGCCGAGAGCCTTTCGTATTCAAGCTTTGAGCGTATGCCTTCAATAAAGTAAAATGTAAGGAAGATGAGTGTCCCCGCAAGAACAACGGAGCTTATCACAAAAGAAGTGCTGAATCTCTTCTTTTTCTTTTTTCTGTTTGTATCCGAAGGTCTGCGGTTGGCGTTTGCCTCATCAATCATTCCCAAAGCATTTCACCTCTTATCTTCCGTAAATTTTATCCCAGTCGGGCTCCTTTGCCGATGTGTTCTTGTACGCTCCGAGGACATCTACGGCGGTATCTTCGCCCTCTCTCACCTTTCTTGCAACTATTACAAATCTTGAATTCATAAACTCGTTGGAGCAGGTGGAAAGAGTGAGAAATTTATCGCCGTATCGGTAATCGACCGTCGTTATTATCTGTGAGCGCAGCATTACATTGCTGATAAAATCGTTGTATCTTTGTTCGTCAAAGTCGATATAGTTCTGATAATCAAAGACTACTCCGTCCTTTGCCTGTTCGGGCAGAGTGTTTGTGACAAAGCAGGCGATGATTTTATATTCCGCCGTTTCATAGTTTGTGTTGAACTGAACTGTGGGGTGTTCTCGGTAGAAGTCAAGGTCGTTCTTGTATCTGTCAAGGTCGCCGAACATTGAGTTGTCCTTTTCGTTGTGTCCGTAAAGCACAAGATTGTCCGACTGCTTTTTATATCCTATCGTCGAGCGGTAATCGACAAATATCGTTCCAGCCTTAGCCTCGTCGCCGTTGAAGTTATGCGTTAAATAGTAGTTTGAAGTCGGTGTGTCGTCCTTGCGGAGCACAACGGGGTTATCGACATTTGTGCCCTCAATCTTTACCCAGCCGACAGTATCGGGATTTATTTCAAGCAAAGCCTCGGCATTCGGGAGAATATGCCCCTCCGCAACAGCCTCGGCGACAGTTCCGTAAAGGCTTTGCAACGAGGAATTAAGCTTGCTGTTGACAAACATTGCCTTGAAATAGTCCCAGAGAATTATTACAGAGCATATCACGACAGCACAACAAAGCTGTGTGAAAATCTTGCTCATTATTTCTTTTTTTGAGTCGCCGTACTGAATTATCAGCCAGTGGCGTTTTCGCTTTTTGTTCTGGGCTTTCTGCGCCTTTTTAATCGAGCGCTTAGCCTCTCTTGAAAGTGCCAAAATCTATCCCTTCAATCCTTGAAGATATTCCCCTATGTGCATAAATACAGCTACAGCGGTGAGCCGTCTTATCGTATCTCTGCTTTTTTCTCCCAAGTTATACAGTTTTAAGGTGCAGGTTTCCTCTTTTTCTCCCAGACAGAACCCTACGCATACTGTTCCTACGGGCTTGCCGTCTTCTGCTCCCGTCGGTCCTGCAATGCCCGTTACGGACGCTGAAATTGAAGAACCCGAAAAGTTCTTTATCCCTCTTGCCATATAAAGAGCTGTCTCTTCGCTGACAACGCCGTACTTCGACAAAATTTCTTCGGGCACATTAAGAGCCTTTTTCTTTATCCTCTCCGAGTAGGTGCAAAATCCTGCCTCAAATACTGCCGACGCTCCCGATACGGAGGTGATAAGCTCCGACAAAAGTCCGCCCGTACAGCTTTCGGCAAAGGATACTGTCATATCATTCTCCGAAAGAAGCTTTACTGCATTTTCAACATAAGAAGAAATATGGGGCAGAGCCTTTTCGACAAGAGTTTCATCAATGAAAATCTGCATAGAACGCTCCTTAAAATTCAGCCTTGAAGAGCTTTACTTCGGTTTCTGCCACAGCCTTATCAATAAGCGGTTCAAAGTCGAACATACTCTCCGCCTTTTCAACCTCGCTGAGAACGGGAGAGGTCTTGGGGTGCTTCGGTGTGAATACGGTACAGCAGTCCTCATAAGGCTCTATCGATATATCAAAGGTATCTATCTTTCTTGCTATTTCCACAATTTCTGCCTTGTCCATTCCGATAACGGGGCGGAACACGGGCATATTTGCAACTGCGTCGGTGCAGACGATTGCTCCCATAGTCTGACTTGCTACCTGACCTACGCTTTCGCCTAAAATAAGTGCCGAAAGATTTTCTCTCACTGCGATTTTCTGCGCTATCTTCATCATAATTCTTCTCATTATGACTGTGAAAAGCTCCTCGGGGCAGTTGTCCTTTATCTTCTCCTGAATTTCTGTAAAGGGGACGCAGAAAAAGCGGATGTCCCCACAATATGCCGATATTTTTGAGCAGAGTCTTTCAACCTTTATTCTCGCTCTGTCCGAGGTGTAAGGAGGGCTGACATAGTGAATGGCGTTTATGTGTATTCCCCTTTTCGCCATCATATAGCCAGCAACGGGGGAGTCAATTCCGCCCGAAAGAAGAAGCAACGCCTCGCCCGAGCTTCCTACGGGCATTCCGCCTGCTCCCTGAATAACTCCTGCGTGGATATATGCGTTTGTTTCTCTAATCTCAACGGTAACGACAACATCGGGGTTCTTGACATTGACGGTAAGGTGAGGAAATCTTTCCAAAATATCGTGACCGAGCTCCGTGCAAATCTGCGGTGAGTTCATCGGGAATTTTTTATCCGAACGCTTTGCCTCAACCTTAAAGGTCTTTGCATAGGTAAGGGTGTCATCAAGATAGTCAAGTCCCCTTGTTTTAATGTCGTCATAGCTTTTTTCAAGCACTCCGCAACGACAGAGAACCGCAAAGCCGAAGGTCTTTTTTACTCTGTTTATTACTTCGTCCATATCGCAGTTTTCGTTTTCGGGCTCTATGAAAATTATCGACTGCGCCCTTGTTATCTTGAAGTATCCCAGGTCGCAGAGGCGCCTTTTTACATTCTTGACAAGAAGAGCCTCAAACTGACTTTTGTTAAGTCCTTTTAGTGCGATTTCGCCGTATTTTGCAAGTATGATTTCTTTCATATTTTCTGTTCCTTTATCTTGAAATTGACTGTCTGCCGTCTATCAGTCCGTTTATCAGCATATCAATGTCCTGCCAGGTAGTGAACCTTGAAAAGCTTATTCTCAAAGCGCTGTCAACACATTCGTCCGTTATTCTGAATTCGCCCAGAACCGAGCTTTTCGCTCCCTTTGAGCAGGCGCTTCCGCTTGAAACGAATATTCCCTTGCTTTCAAGAAAATGAAGCATTATCTCGGAGCGTATTCCCACAGCGGAAAAATTGAGTATAAAGGGCGAGCATAAATCCTCCGACGAATTTATTGAAATATCGGGAAGTCGTGAAAGCTCTTTTCTCAGATATGCGTTCATCTCTTTTGCGTTGCTTATTGCGTTACTGAGCGTAGGATAAAATTCCTTTGCCGACGCTCCGAATGCTGAAATCAAAGGAACGCTTTCTGTTCCCGAGCGAAGCCCCTTTTCCTGTCCTCCGCCGAACATTACGGGAAGAAGTCTGACTTCCTTTTTCTTGACGATAGCGCCGACGCCCTTGGGAGCGTGGATTTTATGTCCGCTTATTGAAATCATATCGGCGGAAAGGTCCGCAAATTTTATGGGAGTTTTCAAAAAAGCCTGGGCGCAGTCTGAATGTGTGATACATTCGGGGAATTGTCTTTTTATCGCCGTAAAGGCTTTTTTTACGGGCAGGATATATCCCGTTTCGTTATTTATCAGCATACAGGTGACAAGGCAGGTGTTATCGTCAACCGCCGAGATTATATCGTCGGGCAGAATTTCTCCGTTATGATTTGGCGATATTCTCACTACCTCAAAGCCGTTTTCTTCAAGGTAGTCAAGCGTTCTTGCAACGGAGGGGTGCTCAACGGTTGTGCTGACGATTTTTTTCTTTCTCTTGCCGTATGTTTTCGCCAAGCCTATTATCGCAAGGTTGTTGCTCTCTGTCGCTCCCGATGTGAATGTTACACATTCGGGCTGAGCGGAAAGTGCCGTCGCTATTGCTTTTCGAGCGTCCGTTACAGCCTCTTCGGCTTTCAGTCCTATGCGGTGCAGAGAGGACGGGTTGCCGTAATTTTCAACAAGAGCGTCCACAACGGCAGAAACAGCCTGCTCGCACGGTTTTGTGGTAGCCGCGTTGTCAAGATAAGCCTGCATAAAAATCCTCCCTTAAAAGTGCATATATATTATCATTATACTATATGTATAGAGAAAAATCTACTGTTTTTACAAAAAAACTTATTTTA
>CAMGJS010000025.1 GCA_946056455.1 uncultured Clostridia bacterium
TATCGAAGTCGAAGAATTCATCCCCGAAAATGTTGCAAACTCGACTTCGAACGGTCATAATCACTACACCGTGATAAAAGACGGCGAAAACGCTCAGCTTCAATATATTTTCAGAGCGCCCGACGAAAACCCGATTTATATGTACCTCGCCTGCGATTACAGCGGATACGAGAAAAAGCTCAACCTCTGGGTGAACAAGGAATTCAAGGGCATTTACTTTGAAACCGACAACTACTGCATAAAGCCTATCGGAGAATTCAGACAAGGAGAAAATGTTTCGGTTATAACAACGCTCACCGCAAACGAGGTCTATATCCGTGACTCCTGGTTCTATACTCTTGACAAGAAAAAGCTTGACGAGGCTGTCGAAAGGCTTTCAAAGGAACAGCTTGAAGTCACCTCGTTCACAAACAGCTCGTTGGAGGGCAAAATAACGGTATCAGACGGCGACAGCAAGTTTCTGATGCTCACTATTCCCTATGAAACAGGCTGGAACATCTATGTTGACGGAGTAAAGACAGAATACTTTGAGGCCGCATCGGGACTTATCGGAATTGATATCCCTGCGGGAGAACACACCATCACGATGAAATTCTTCCCCAAATATCTTACTCTCGGCATAATAATCAGTATCTTAGGACTTATCGTTCTTGCAGTTATATGGGTTTTGGAAAGCAGAAAGCAGAAAATTCTTCTTAAAAGACTTTACAGCTAAAATGTAAAACAAAAAACGGTATCAGATTTATCTGATACCGTTTAATTTTATTCCAGACAATCCTCAATCAGCTTTTCGAGGATTTCTTCGGCGATTGTATAATTTTCTTTCATTTCTTCCGTATAGCTTTCGTTGGGGACAACCTTTCTTATTCCGATAAAGACATCTTCGGGGATTTCCTCATCGGGCATTCCGACAAGCTCACAGAATTTCGTTCCTTTAAGATATAATCCAAGCTCTCCGATATGCTCGTTATCGGGATATTTTTCTCTCAGATCCACAAGTGCGCTTGAAAGACCGTAATTATCGGCAACCTCGCTGTTTGCGATAATAAGCAGCGTATTCCCCGTCTGAAACCTTGCCGCCATCTGAATTGCCGCCGCTTGCGCCTGGTCATAGTTTGTTCCGTCAACTTCAAACGGAATACCCATCCATAAAACCTCGCAGTAATTCTTGCCGTCGCCGTTTACATCGGGAGTATAGGAGTTGAAAAGCTCCTCGACTTCAACATTGTAATTCTCGATTTTACTGCTGTAAATAGTGAACATAACACTGCTGTCTGGCTTTACGGTTGTAAGGTTATCATATATCAGAAAGCCAGCCAAGGCGACAACTCCGATAACGGCGATTATCTGCAATTTATAGAAAAAGAAGAAATTCGCTATTTTTTCTTTCAGGGTATATTCTTTTTTCGGTTCTTTCTCTTTCGGCTCTTCGGGTTTTTCGTCGCCTTGCTGTTTTGCGCGCATAAGCTCGATTTTTTCCTGCCTCAGTCTTTGCTCATAGGCTTCCCTTGCCGCCTTTTCACGAGCAATGCGTTCTTCCTCGGCTCGTTTTTCTTCTTCGATTTCAGCCTGCCTTTTTTCTTCGTTGATTTCTTTTATACGGTCCAAAAATCCCTTGTCTTTTTTTTCTTCGGACATTTTTTCACCAACCCTCTCACAAAAAAGGGGTATCAAGTCTGTCGCCCGATACCCCCAAAATAGTTTTATAAAGTCGTGTTTTGATTATTCTGCCAAAGGCTTCATTGTCGGGAAGAGAAGAACATCTCTTATCGAAGCGCTGTCGGTAAGAAGCATAACAAGTCTGTCAAGACCAAAGCCCAGACCACCTGTGGGAGCCATACCGTATTCAAGCGCATTGAGGAAGTCCTCGTCAACCTGAGCGTTGAGTCCGCCCTGAGCCCTTCTCTCTTCAACCTGTCTTACAAAACGCTCACGCTGGTCTATTGGGTCGTTAAGCTCCGAATAGGAGTTGCCCATTTCGCGCGCATAGATAAAGTATTCAAAACGCTCCGTGAATGCAGGGTTTGAAGGCTTTCTCTTTGTAAGAGGAGAATTTTCAACGGGATAATCATAGATTATCGTCGGCTGAATGAGGTTTTTCTCAACATATTCATCAAAGAAAGCGATAAGAACATGCCCCTTTGTCGCGTTCTCGCCCTCGGGAACTTCAACATGCTTTTCCTTTGCAACAGCCCTTGCCGCCGCGTCGTCCGCCCAGTCGTTATAGTCAACGCCCGCGTACTTCTTGACAGCCTCTACCATAGTAAGACGCTCCCAGGGAGAGCCCATATCAATCTTTACTCCCTGATACTCGATAACATCCGTTCCGCAGACATTTCTTGCGATAGTGCGGTACATATCTTCGATAAGGTCCATCATACCAAAGTAGTCGGTGTATACCTGATACATTTCAATCGAGGTAAATTCGGGGTTGTGCGATGTGTCCATACCCTCGTTTCTGAAAATTCTGCCCACCTCATAAACCTTGGGGAAACCGCCGACAATAAGCCTTTTGAGGTAAAGCTCCGTTTCAATTCTCAGATACATATCAATGTCGAGAGTGTTGTGGTGAGTGATAAAAGGTCTTGCCGCCGCACCTGTTTCAAGTGTGTGAAGAACAGGTGTGTCAACCTCCAAGTATCCCAGATTATCGAGATAATTTCTTATTTCTCGCAGAATACGGCTTCTCTTGACGAATGTATCGCGGACATTCGGATTTACAAGCAGGTCAACATATCTCTGACGATAACGCATCTCCATATCCTTGAAGCCTGCGTACTCATTCGGTATCGGGTGAAGCGACTTTGCAAGAAGAACAATTTTCTGTGCGTGAACGGAAATCTCTCCCGTCTTTGTCTTGAAAACATATCCCTCAATGCCGATAATATCGCCCAAGTCCCACTTTTTAAAATCGGCATAAAGCTCTTCGCCCACATCGTCTCTGCGGACATAAGCCTGAATGTTGCCGATGTCGTCTCTTATGTTGATAAAGCTTGCCTTGCCCATAATTCTGCGGTTCATCATTCTTCCCGCAAGAGAAACGGTCTTGCCCTCAAAGCCTTCAAAGTCGTTCTTTATATCCTCGCTCTTTGCTGTGACATCATACTTTGTTATCTCAAAAGGGTTCTTTCCCGAAGCTTTAAGGTCGTTTAACTTTTCAAGCCTTATTCTGTGCTGTTCCGTAAGCTCCTGCTCGGTAAGCTCTATATTTTCGGTATTCTGATTTTCTGACAATTTATATCTTCCTTTACTTTATAATATCCACGATCTGAAGATTGAACACGCCGTCGGGCGCCTGAACTTCAACAACATCGCCTGCTTTTTTTCCTATAACGGCAATGCCTATGGGCGATTCGTCCGAAATTTTGCCCTCTTCAAAATTAGCCTCGGCATAGCCTACTATCGTTATTGTTTCTTCTTCGCCGAGTTCAAGGTCCTTTATCTTTATCTTTGAGCCTATTCCTATTTCAGAGCCCGACATATTTGTCGAATCGACAATAACGGAATTAGCAATGGTAGCTTCAAGCTCTGCAATTTTTGCGGCAAGAATACCCTGCTCGTTCTTTGCTTCGTCATACTCGGCGTTTTCCGACAAGTCTCCGAAAGCTCTCGCTTCTTTAAGCTTCTGAGCTACCTCGTCGCTTTTGACGGTTTTAAGGTAATCAAGTTCTTTTTTAAGCTTTTCAAGACCTTCGCTTGTAATTTTAACCGTTTTTGCCATAATCATTTCTCCTTACATTATTTATACAAATACCGCTCTTAATTATACAACATACCGTGGCTGTTGTCAACAAGTCATATGGCGGTATCCACAATCTCTATTGCTTTTTTGAGCTGAGGGTCTGTGGTTTCGTCAAGATTTGCAAAATCCTCCTGCTCCTCCTTTGAAAGCTTTACTTCAAAGCTGGGCTTTATGCCTGTTCCGTCAAAGCAAGGAGTTTTCGCGGTTTCATAGGTTGCAACGGTGATAGTTACCGCCGAACCCGTTGACATCTGCTGAGTATATTTTACAACGCCCACTCCCGCAGTGGTTGTTCCCACAAGAGTTGCCTTGCCCGAATCTCTCATAACAACGGCAAAAAGCTCCGCCGCATAAGAGGTGTTTTCGTTGACGATAACCGCCATCGGAACGCTCTGGCTGTATGTGTCGTCCGTCTTTGCGATAATCTGCTGGTGACCGTCCTTAAAGGTCGCCGTCGCCCATGTTCCGCCCTCGACGATATAATTGAGAGATTCCTCCGCCGATTCAAGAATACCGTCCTGACAGTTTCTCACATCGAATATCAGCTGATTTGCGCCGTCCGCAATAAGCTTTTCGACAGCGTCACGAACCTGCCCCGAGGTCGTTTCGTTGAACGCCGAGATTTTTATATATCCTATATATCCCGAAAGCATTCTGAAAGAAACGCTCTTGACTTCGGTCTTTTTCTTGATAAACTGCTGTTCGTTGTCAACGCCCTCGCGCCTTATCGTTATCTTTACCGATTCACCCTCCGTGCCCGTGAGCATAGCGGCGGCGGTTTCATATCCTGCCGCAAGAACATCGGTATCGTTTATCTTTACGATTATATCACCCACAACGGCGTCAGCCTCCGCCGCGGCGGTGCTTTCGTCTATTGCGGTTATTCTGATATATCCGCTCTCGTCCTCTGTATATTCAAAGCCTATTCCCGTTGTATATCCCGATTCAACCTGCTTTTTTGCGGCATATTTTTCGGGAGTATAGTATACTGCGTATTTGTCGCCGATAGACTCAATATAAGCCGCCGAAAGATAAGGCTGAGCGTTAACATCGTCAACGGACTTATAGTAGTTTGCCTGAACATAAGACTCTATTTCGCTGAGCTCCGTTCTTGTCTGCGAGCCTGTACTCAACAGCGAGTTGAAAAGGTTCTGCGAAAAGGTCATAGTCAGTATCGCGGTTATCGCAACAGCGACAGCGATAAGGCTTATTGTAACTCCGAGAGATACTTTTTTGTTCATCTTATCCTCCGTATGATTATTTCAGATACTTCATCGGGTCTTCGGGAACTCCGCCCTTTCTTATCTCAAAGTGGCAATGGTATCCCGTTGAATATCCCGTTGTGCCCACATAGGCTATCGTCTGTCCCATAGCAACCGACTGTCCCGCCGAAACATTAAGCGTTTTGCAGTGACCGTAAAGGGTAACATATCCGTTGCCGTGGTCTATCATTACATAGTTGCCGTATCCGCTACCGCATCCGCAGGAGCTCCACTTGGGGTAGTTATGCGTGCAGGTCGCAGACGCTACGATAACCTTTCCCGAAGCCGCCGCAACTATGGGCTTTCCTGCAATGCTTCCGCCTGCAATGTCTATTCCTTTGTGGAGTTTTCCCCAACGGTATCCGTAACCCGACGAGATATATGTGTATCCCGGAACAGGCCACAAGAACTGTCCGTTGAAGTTTCCTCCCATTGTTGCAAGCCTTGCAATCTCGGCTCTGATAGCCTCTTCGGCTTTTTCCGCCTCAGCGTCAAGAGCCTTCTTGTTTTTAAGATATTCCTGATATTCCTTTTCAAGCTGTTGCTGATGTGCGGTACTCTGGTCATAAGCGCTGTTAAGCTCGGCTTTCTGCTCTTCAAGCTCAACACGGACAGCGTCCGCTTCCGCTCTTTTTTCTTCAACATCTGCTTTTGACTTTTCAAGTGAGGCAAGCAGTTCGTTAAGGTCGTCAATCATCTTGTCGTCGTGCTCCGCAACACGCTCAACAAGCTCCATTCTTGTAAGTAAATCATAGAAGTCCGTCGAGCCTGCAAGCACCGAGGCATAATTGTTTCCGCCCGACATATACATAGTGCGCACTCTGTTCTTAAAAAGCGCAAGACCTTCTTCAATGTCCTTTTCCTGATTTTCAATATCTTTTTCAAGACCTGCAATAGTCCTGTCAAGCTCCGATATCTTATCGGTTATCAAAAGAATATTTTCCTCGGTAAGCTCTATCTTTTCCGATATAGCCGCCTGATATTCCTTTTCCTTGTTGATATTGTTCTTCGACGCGGCTATGTTGCTGTTTACCGAAGCTATCTTGTCCTGAATAGCTTTCTGCTCCTGCTGTAATTGTGCAAGCGTGTTCGCCTTTACGGGAATTTTCACATCACAGCTGTATGTAAAAAAGCCTACGCTCACCGCAACGGAAAGTACCGTAGCAACAAGCTTTTTCAGTTTTTTTGCAAACTTCATCTTTTCCTCCTAAACTTTAAGGTGCTTTCTCGTACTTGCCGCCGTTCCTATTGCACCGAAAACAATTCCGACAATAACATAAGCAAGCGAAACTTTGAGCCATATCGTATCATAAGGGATAAATTCGCCCATTCCGAGCGCCTTCCAGAGATTGTTTTCCTGATAAAGAATGTCTATTATCTTTTCATATACAAGCCAGGTAGCAACCGATGAAACTATGCCCGCAACGGCGCCCGTCAGCATACCCTCTACAAAGAAAGGTATTCTGATAAAGGTGTTTGTCGCTCCGACATATTTCATAATGTTTATTTCACGACTTCTTGCAAAGACGCTGGCTCTTGTCGCGTTTGAGATTATTACCATCGAAACTATCGCAAGCGCAATTATTATCGCTGATGAAATTATCGCGATAGTGGATTTTAAGCTTGTGAGAATAGAAGCAAAATCATCGGGTGATTTTATGTTTATGATATACCCTTGAGAAGCAAACCTTGCGTCAATAGCTGTTATGGTTCTTCTCATCTTTGAAACATCGGATATCTTTATCCTGAATGCGTCGGGCAAAGGGCTTTCTTCAAAATAAGCAAAGATTTCGTCAGCGTTTTCATACTTTGCCTTTTCGTCCTCCCACGCCTGCTCCTTTGAATAGAACACAACGCTCGAAACATTCTCCGTTGATTTTAAAACGCCGTCAATCTCGGCTATTGCCTCGTCGGTTATGTTGTCGTCAAGATAGAGAATTACTTCGTTGCGGTTTTCAATTCCGCTTACAAAACGGTTTATGTTCATTGTGGCAAGAAGCGAAAATCCCACAAGCAACAAGGAAACCGTCAGGACGCAGAACGATGCAAACGACATAACTCTGTTTGTCCAGATATTTTTTACACCCTGTCCCACAAGGTATTTCATACTGCTAATTCGCATAATATTCCTCCTCCGTATTCTCTCCGGGGAGTATCTGGTCAAATACCACCGAGCCGTTTTTCATCGCAATAGTTCTTCCGCCGAAATACTCGACAAGCTCCTGCTCGTGAGTAACCATAAGAACGGTAGTTCCGCAGTTGTTTATCTCTTTTAAAAGCCTTACTATCTGGAATGAAAGCTCAGGGTCGATATTTCCCGTCGGCTCGTCCGCAATAATAAGAGCAGGGTCGTTGACAAGCGCCCTTGCAAGAGCAACTCTCTGCTGTTCTCCTCCCGAAAGCTCACGGGGGTAGCACTTCAATTTATCCTGCAATCCGACAAGCGCTATTACCTTCGGCACTCTTGAACGGATATACTTCTGCGGAGCGTCAATAACCCTCAGAACATAAGCGATATTGTCATACACCGTCATATTCGGAATAAGTCTGAAATCCTGGAACACTACTCCTATCGTTCTTCTGAGATAGGGTATCTTCCTCTGCTTTAATTTGTTGAGCTTAAAGCCGTTGACGATAACATTGCCCGAAGTCGCCGAAACCTCTTTGAGTATAAGCTTGATAAGGGTACTTTTACCTGCGCCCGAAGCGCCGACAACAAAGGCGAATTCACCGTCCTTTATTTTAAGGCTGACATTATTCAAGGCGTCAACGCCGTTTTCATAAGTCACCGAAACATTTTCAAATTCTACCACAAAAAGTGATCCCCTTCCGTTTTATAAAGAAAAATGCTGATAAACAAATTATAGGGCAACAAGGGGTATCCGTCCTGCGACGGCACCCTCTGCCACCCCTTTTAATTATTTTCGACTAAAATTTTGTCGGATTAGCCGAAAGATACTTTCTTACCATAAGCGCTATCTTGAAGATTATAGCGTGGTCAAATTCTCTAAGGTCAAGTCCCGTCAGCTTCTTGATTTTTTCAAGACGGTAAACAAGTGTGTTTCTGTGAACAAACAGCTTTCTCGAAGTTTCCGAAACATTGAGGTTGTTTTCAAAGAATCTCTGTATTGTAAAGAGAGTTTCGTGGTCAAGAGAGTCAATAGAGCCTCTCTTGAAAACTTCGTGCAGGAATGTTTCACAGAGCGTTGTGGGAAGATGATAGATAAGTCTTGCAATACCAAGGTTATCATAGCTTACTATAACCTTGTCGGTATCGAATACCTTTCCGACTTCAAGAGCAATCTGCGCTTCCTTGAAGGACCTTGCAAGGTCTTTTACACCCTGAACGCAGGTTCCTATTCCCACATTTACTCTTGTATAGAATTCGCTTGAAAGCGTGTCCGAAATAGAACGGGCAAGCTTTTCAATGTCCTTTGACTCTACATTGTTCTTGACTTCCTTGACAAGAACTATATCGCTTTCTGTTATGTTGAAAACAAAGTCCTTGCTCTTGTCGGGGAAGAGGTTCTGAATAATGTCATAAGCAGAAACATCGTTTGAAGAAACTATTCTTATTAAAAGAACAACTCGGTTGATGTCGGCGTTGAAGTGAAGCTCTCTCGCCTTGATGACAACATCTCCTGGGAGAACATTGTCAAGCACGACATTCTTGATAAAGTTGTTTCTGTCGTATTTTTCATCGTAATACTGCTTTATGCTTGAAAGGGTGATAGCCATAATAGAGGCGTATCTTGAAGCGTTTTCGTCCGTTCCCTCAACAAATACGGCATAATCTGATCTCATATGTGTTCCGAACGGCTTATATGTATAACCGTCACGGATGAATACATCGTGAGAGTCGCTCAAATCAAGAGAAACAAATTCGTTTGTTGTTCCGATTTTAGTGAGGTCACTGCAAGCGATAATTGTCGCCGTTTCGTCAACCACGCCGATAACGCAGTTCATCGTATCCTTCATCTGATGGATAAGCCCTTGAAAAAGTCTGTTAGACATACCTTTTATCTCCCTCGTTGTTAATAAATAGGGGCGCTTTGCCCATTACCTTACTATTATACATAACTTTTTTCGTTTCTGCAAGAGTTTTATGGCATTTTTACTCAACTTTTATTTGATAAAAAGTCGATTTTGCAATATACTCACAAAAACATACCTTCAACACCATAAATACTACATCATTTTTAGACAAAATGTGTTAACAATTTGTTAACTTTGTAGAAAAACCCACTATTCACTTGTGTATATCCGACAAACAAAAGAAGAAAATGTTACCTTTTTGTAATATATTAACTGCAAGGAAACTTTTAGTGAATAAAATGTTA
>CAMGJS010000026.1 GCA_946056455.1 uncultured Clostridia bacterium
TTGATGTCTTCCAGATAGGATATACTTCGATACCCTCGGTCGTTCCGCAGTCTTCCTCGTGAATGATGACTTCCTGCGAAACGTCGACAAGACGTCTTGTAAGGTATCCTGAGTCGGCGGTACGGAGCGCGGTATCGGCAAGACCTTTACGCGCACCACGAGATGAGATGAAGTATTCAAGGATATTAAGACCTTCACGGTAGTTAGCCTTGATAGGAAGTTCGATTGTCTTACCTGAAGTGTTGGCGATAAGTCCGCGCATTCCGGCAAGCTGTCTAATCTGTGCTTCAGAACCACGGGCGCCCGAATCCGCCATCATAAAGATGGGATTGTATCTTCCGAGGTTTGCTTTAAGTGCGTCCTTGACATCGTCTGTCGCCTTGTTCCATATCTCAACGACTCTCTTTGATTTTTCTTCTTCGGAGATATAGCCTCGTCTGTATTTTGCGGTGATAATGTCAATCTGTTCGTCGGCTTTTGCTATAATTTCCTTCTTCTGAGGAGGAATTGTAGCGTCGCATACGGCAACTGTTATAGCCGCCTTTGTCGAGTATTTGAAGCCTGTAGCCTTTATCTTGTCAAGAACTTCGGAGGTTGTTGTTGTGCCGTGAATTCTGATACATCTTTCGATAATATCCGAAAGCTGTTTCTTTCCGACAAGGTGATTGATTTCAAGGTCGAACTGCTTGTTGGAGTCTGTTCTGTCAACATATCCCAAATTCTGAGGAATGTTTTCGTTGAAGATAAGCTTTCCGACTGTGCAGTCAATAAGCTTTGAAACCTTCTTGCCGCCGATTTCCTTAGAAATTCTTACCTTGATAGCGGCGTGGATTGAAACCTCGCCCTCCTGATAAGCCATCATAGCTTCGTCGGGGTCACGGAAGCACTTGCCCTCGCCCTTTTCTCCCTCTTTCTGAAGAGTGAGGTAGTAGGAACCGAGCACCATATCCTGAGTAGGAACGGCAACGGGGCGTCCGTCAGAGGGTTTGAGAAGGTTGTTTGCCGCAAGCATAAGGAATCTTGCCTCTGCCTGAGCCTCAGCCGAAAGCGGAAGGTGAACAGCCATCTGGTCTCCGTCGAAGTCGGCGTTGAACGCGGTACATACAAGGGGGTGAAGCTTTATTGCTCTGCCCTCGACAAGAACGGGTTCAAATGCCTGAATACCGAGACGGTGAAGAGTAGGCGCACGGTTGAGGAATACAGGATGTCCCTGAATTACATCTTCGAGCGCTCCCCATACTTCGGGAGCTGTGGCTCTTTCTACCATCTTTCTTGCGCTCTTTATATTGTTGACCTTGTTTATGCCCAGGTCGACAAGTCTTTTCATAACAAAAGGCTTGAAAAGTTCAAGTGCCATTTCCTTGGGAAGTCCGCACTGATACATTTTAAGCTCGGGACCTACAACGATAACCGAACGACCAGAGTAGTCAACACGCTTACCGAGAAGGTTCTGGCGGAAGCGTCCCTGCTTACCTTTAAGCATATCGGAAAGAGATTTGAATGCGCGGTTGTTGGGACCTGTAACAGGTCTGCCGTGTCTGCCGTTGTCGATGAGTGCGTCAACGGCCTCCTGCAACATTCTCTTTTCGTTTCTGATGATAATTTCGGGAGCTTCAAGTTCAAGCATCTTTTTAAGACGGTGGTTTCTGTTGATAACTCGTCTGTAAAGGTCGTTAAGGTCAGATGTTGCGTATCTTCCGCCGTCGAGCATGACCATAGGTCTGAGTTCGGGAGGAATAACGGGGATAACATCCATTACCATCCATTCAGGCTTGTTGCCTGACTGACGGAACGCCTCAACTATTTCAAGACGCTTCAAAAGCTTTGTGCGCTTCTGGTCGGAGGGCATTGTTGCAAGCTCTTCTTTGAGTTCCTTTGAAAGAGCGTCAAGGTCTATTTCGCGAAGAAGCTTCTGGATAGCTTCTGCTCCCATTTCGGCAACAAATTCGTCCTCGTACTTTTCCTTGTAATCAAGATAATCTTTCTCGGAAATGACAGCCTTCTTGACAAGGTCTGTCTTTCCGGGGTCTATAACGATATATTTTGTGAAGTAAAGAACTTCTTCAAGGCGCTTCTGCGAAACTTCAAGTATCTGACCTATTCTTGAAGGCGTTCCCTTGAAGTACCAGATATGAGATACGGGAGCGGCAAGCTCTATGTGTCCCATTCTTTCTCTTCTGACCTTTGTTCTTGTTACTTCAACTCCGCAACGGTCGCAGATTTTGCCCTTAAAGCGTATTTTCTTGTACTTTCCGCAGTGACATTCCCAGTCCTTTGACGGTCCGAAAATTCTTTCGCAGAAAAGTCCGTCACGCTCAGGCTTCTGTGTGCGGTAATTTATTGTTTCAGGTCTCTGAACAACGCCGTATGACCAGGCTCTTATCTGGTCGGGCGACGCAAGACCTATCTTAATGGATTCAAATGCATTAAATTCCAAGGTTCAACCACTCCTATTAAAGATTTAAGTGTGACAGAATTTCTTATTCGTCCGCGTCAAAGTCAAATGCTTCGTCAGGCTCTGCAAAGTCGTCGTCGCCGTCATCAAGCATATATCCGTCGTCAAGGTCGCCCTCTCCGACAGTTTCGCTCATTATATCGTCGTCATCGGGCGATGAAACGGGCTGAGGAATAAGGTCCTCATCATCGTCAAAGGTCTGTTTGAGGTCTATCTCTTCATCGTTTGCGTCAAGAACCTTGACATCAAGACAAAGCGACTGCAATTCCTTGATAAGAACCTTGAACGATTCGGGAATACCGGGCTTGGGAACATTCTGTCCCTTGACGATAGCTTCGTATGTCTTAACTCTTCCGACGGTATCGTCAGACTTAACCGTAAGGATTTCCTGAAGAGTATAAGCCGCGCCGTATGCTTCGAGCGCCCAAACTTCCATCTCTCCGAATCTCTGTCCGCCGAACTGAGCTTTACCGCCCAACGGCTGCTGAGTAACGAGAGAATAAGGACCAACTGAACGCGCGTGAATCTTATCGTCAACGAGGTGGTGAAGCTTGAGGTAGTACATATATCCGACAGTAACCTTATTGTCGAACATTTCTCCCGTTCTTCCGTCATAGAGGGTGAACTTTCCGTCCTCGGACATATGAAGAGCCTTGGGATTTATCGTTCCGTCAAAAGGATTGATAAGGAAATCTTCGTTGGGGTCTTCTGTATTTTCGGATATTTCGTTTGCCATTCTGAATGCCTCGCGGATATCGTCCTCGTGCGCGCCGTCAAATACGGGAGTCATAATCTTCCAGCCGAGAGCCTTTGAAGCCATACCGAGATGAACTTCAAGAACCTGGCCGATATTCATACGCGAAGGAACGCCGAGAGGGTTAAGAACGATGTCGAGAGGAGTACCGTCTTCGAGGAAGGGCATATCTTCGGGAGGAAGAATTCTTGAAACGACACCCTTGTTTCCGTGACGGCCTGCCATCTTATCGCCGACGGAGATTTTTCTCTTCTGTGCGATATAGCAACGGACAAGCATATTTACTCCCGGTGAAAGTTCGTCGCAGTTTTCTCTTGTGAATACCTTGACATCAACAACAACGCCTGCCTCGCCGTGAGGAACACGGAGAGAATTGTCGCGGACTTCTCTTGCCTTTTCGCCGAAGATAGCGCGGAGAAGTCTTTCTTCTGCGGTAAGCTCTGTTTCTCCCTTGGGAGTAACCTTTCCGACAAGAATATCGCCCGAGCGGACCTCTGCGCCTATGCGGATAATACCGTTTTCGTCAAGGTCCTTCAAAGCGTCGTCGCCGACATTTGTGATGTCTCTTGTGATTTCTTCATCGCCGAGCTTTGTGTGTCTTGCTTCGATTTCATATTCTTCGATATGAATGGAAGTGAACTTATCGTATCTTACAAGGTTTTCGTTCAGAAGAACGGCGTCCTCGTAGTTGTAACCTTCCCAGGTCATAAATCCGATAAGAGCGTTCTTTCCGAGTGAGATTTCGCCGTCCTTTGTTGCGGGACCGTCGGCAAGAACCTGTCCCTTCTTGACCTTTTCGCCTCTGTCAACGATAGGTCTCTGATTTATGCAGGTTGACTGGTTTGAACGCTTGAACTTGATGAGCTTGTATTCGTGGAGCTGACCTGTGCCGTCCTTGATAACGATTTCGTCGCCCGAAACTCTTTCGACAACGCCGTCTTCCTTGGCAACAACGCAAACTCCCGAGTCAACGCCTGCCTTGTATTCCATACCTGTTCCGACGATGGGACTTTCTGTTTTGAGAAGAGGCACTGCCTGTCTCTGCATGTTAGAGCCCATGAGCGCACGGTTTGCGTCGTCGTTTTCAAGGAAAGGAATCATAGCGGTAGCTATTGAAACAACCATCTTAGGAGAAACGTCCATATAGTCGATATTGTCGCGGCTTGTTACAAGAATCTGGTCTCTGAAACGAGCGGCAACATTCTTGTTTGCAAACTTGTTGTCCTCTGTGAGAGGTTCGTTTGCCTGAGCAACAACATAGTTATCCTCGACATCGGCTGTCATATAAACGACCTCGTCAAGAACTACGCCTGTTTTCTTGTCAACCTTTCTGTAAGGAGCTTCGATAAAGCCGTATTCATTTATTCTTGCAAAAGACGCAAGGTATGAGATAAGTCCGATGTTAGGACCTTCAGGAGTCTCGATAGGACACATTCTTCCGTAGTGGGTGTAGTGAACATCTCGAACCTCGAAGCTTGCGCGGTCTCTTGAAAGTCCTCCGGGACCTAAAGCTGAAAGTCTTCTCTTATGAGTAAGCTCTGCCAAGGGGTTTGTCTGGTCCATGAACTGTGAAAGGGGCGATGAACCGAAAAATTCCTTGATAGCCGCGGATATAGGTCTTATATTGATAAGCTGTGCAGGTGTGAGCGATTCTGTTTCCTGTGAACGGATATTCATTCTTTCGTGAATGACTCTTTCCATTCTTGTAAAGCCTATTCTGAATTGATTCTGCAAAAGTTCGCCGACAGAACGGATTCTTCTGTTGCCGAGATGGTCGATATCGTCCGTTGTGCCTACTCCGTTGCAGAGGTTGAGGAAGTAGCTTACCGACGCATAGATATCGTCGATAATAATGTGCTTGGGAACAAGCTCGTCTGCTCTTCTTACGATTTCCGCGCTGAGAGCGTCGGTATCCTCTGTGCCGTATTCGTCAAGTATCTCTTTGAGTACCTTGAAGGATACCTTTTCGTTTATGCCGAGTTCTGCGGCATTGAGCTTTTCAGGGAGATAAGGCGCAATATCAACCATTCCGTTGCCTATTACCTTTATTTCCTTGCTCTCTACCTTTGTGAGCGACTCGCCGTTGGGGCCTGTGTAATTTTCCTTGATTTCAACTGTGATGAAAGCCTCCATCACGCCTGCCTGCTCTATTTCAAGAGCCTTTTCATAGCTGAGCTTTTCGCCCTCGTCAGCCATAATCTCGCCCGTAGCTTCATTGATAACGGGGCGCGAAAGGATATGGTCGCGGAGTCTTGAAGCGATGCCGAGCTTCTTGTTGTATTTGTATCTGCCGAAGCGTGAAAGGTCGTATCTTCTTGCGTCAAAGAAAAGGTTGTTGAGGTGTGTAACGGCGCTTTCAACCGTGGGAGGTTCGCCGGGACGAAGTCTCTTGTAAACCTCTAAAAGAGCCTCTTCTCTGTTCTTTGTAGCGTCCTTCTGAAGAATAGTCTGATTAAGTCTTTCATCAGAGCCGAACTGTTCTTCTATTTCTGCGTCGGTACCGCATCCGATTGCACGGATGAAGGTGGTGAGGGGTATTTTTCTGTTCTTGTCGATTCTTACATAAACGACATCGTTTGAATCCATTTCATATTCGAGCCATGCGCCTCTGTTGGGGTTGATGGTCGAGCTGAAAAGGTTCTTACCTGTCTTGTCCTTTTCAACATTGAAGAAAACTCCGGGCGAACGGACAAGCTGGGATACTATTACTCGTTCCGCGCCGTTTATGACGAAAGTTCCGCTTTCTGTCATAAGGGGGAATTCTCCCATATAAACTTCGTTCTCAATAACAGAGCCTGTCTCTTTGTTGAGAAGCGTTGCTCTCACTCTCAGCGGAGCGGAATAGGTGACATCCCTTTCCTTACATTCGGCAACAGTGTACTTGGGGGTATCGTCGATACGGTAATCGATGAATTTGAGTTCAAGGTTTCCGTTGTAGTCCGTGATAGCGTCGGTATCGCGGAAAACCTCTCTCAGTCCCTCGTCAAGAAACCACTGATACGAGTTTTTCTGAATCTCGATAAGATTTGGCATATCGAGCACTTCGGTGATTTTGCCGAAGCTCATGCGCTCATTTTTGCCGAGCTTAACCTTTTTGACATTCACCATAGGTCTTTAAATCTCTCCTTGAAAAAATTTGCGGGAATATCAACGCTCCCCGTTCTTCTTCACGGATTTTCCTCTTCCGCAACCGCATTTGCGGACGGTTTAAACCCGAGCCCCTCGAACCGACGGGAGATTTTGCCTGTGATGTATCGAAAAATATCGTCTTTTGCCGAAAACAAGGACTTTATGCGACAATACTTTTTTACATACCGATACAGTATAATATTTTACTACTATTTATAAGGCAAGTCAACAAAATTTCAAAAAATCGGAAAAATAACCATATCCCGATAATTCGGAATATGGTTATTTATTGAAAATGATAATTGTTACTTCCAGTATTTCCTGTCAAGACTGCGGTATTGAACAGCCTGGGCAATATCCGTCTTTGAAATAAGCTCTCTGCCCTCCATATCGGCAATAGTACGCGAAACTTTGAGTATTCTGTCATACGCTCTTGCGGAAAGTCCAAGTCTGTCAAAAACATTTTTGAGCATTTCCCTTGCCGAGTCGTCCATCGGGCAGACCTCGTGTATAATATCGGGAGTTATGCCTGCGTTACAGGTTATTCCCGTACCCTTAAAGCGCTTATGCTGTATCTCTCTTACACGCTGAACGCGCTCTCTTATCACCGCGGAGCTTTCCTCCTTAGCTGTTGACGAAATGCTCTCAAATTCAACGGGAGCTACTTCAATATGCAAATCAAATCGGTCAAGCATAGGTCCGCTTACTCTTGAAAGATAGTTTGAAACCTGCTTGTGCGAGCAGATACACGGCTTTGAGGGGTGCCCGTAATAACCGCAGGGGCAAGGGTTCATCGCCGCAACAAGCATAAACGAGCAGGGGTAGCTCACCGTTCCCGACGCTCTCGATATTGTGACCTTTTTATCTTCAAGGGGTTGACGAAGGATTTCAAGCGTCTGCCTTGAAAATTCGGCAAATTCGTCAAGGAACAAAAGTCCGTTGTGGGCAAGGGATATTTCCCCGGGCTTCGGTATTCCTCCTCCGCCCGCAAGGCCTGCCGCCGAAATTGTGTGGTGAGGTGAACGGAAAGGTCTTATCGTCACAAGCGGAGTATCCTTATCTAACATACCCGAAATGGAATGGATATTCGTTGTTTCAATCGACTCTTCAAAGGTCATTGAGGGAAGTATAGTCGGAAGTCTTTTTGCAAGCATACTCTTTCCCGACCCCGGCGAGCCGATAAGAAGTGCGTTGTGTCCTCCGCAGGCGGCTATTTCAAGCGCTTTTTTCGCGTATGACTGCCCCCTTACATCTGCAAAGTCAAGAGTATCGAACCTTTCGCTTTCTTTTACCTCATAGGGCGGACAAGGAGCAATTCTGTCGCCGTCAAAGTGGTCTATCACCTGCTGTAAGGATTTCACTCCGAAAACCTCGATACCGTCGCATACGGAAGCTTCAAAAGCGTTGTCATAAGGGACAAACACGGATTTTATCCCCGATTTTTTTGCTGTCAGGACCATAGGAAGAACTCCGTTGACGCCCCTTATGTCGCCGTTTAACGAGACTTCTCCGATAAAAGCGCAACCGTCAGTATCGGCGGTTATATTTCCGTTTATGGAAAGAAGTGCAACGGATATTGCAAGGTCTGTTACAGAGCCTGTCTTTTTTGTGTCGGCAGGGGCTAAATTCACAACGATTTTAGCGGTGGGAAGGTTTACTCCGCAGGAACGCAGAGCCGCCCTTATTCTGTCACGGCTTTCTCTTACTACAACATCGCCGAGACCGACAATATCAAAGGACGGCAGACCTTTGCTTATCTCTATTTCAACATCGACGGGAAAGGCGTTAAGCCCGAAAAGTCCCATACTTTTAACTCTTGAATACATTCTGTCACTTCCTTGATGTGAAAACCGCGCGGAATAAAGCGGTTATGTTCTTATTGACCAAGTTTACCTCAATAATCTTATCATATTTTGCAAAGAATTACAACAAAATATTTTCAAAAAGTCTTTGCATTTCAACTCAATTTGTGGTACAATTATTTCAAATCGAAAATACCAAATCATTTTTTTGAAGGAGGTTTTTTTATGAACGAAAAAGAACTTTACACCCTTTGGTGCGAAAAAGCGGTTGAGGACGATGACTTACAGACCGAGCTTGCCGCAATAAAGGACGATGACGAGGCGATAAAGGACAGGTTTTACCGCAATCTTGAATTCGGAACGGGCGGACTTCGCGGAGTTATCGGCGCAGGAACATACCGTATGAACATATACACTGTCCGCAGAGCAACGCAGGGACTCGCCGACTATGTTAACGAAACATTTACGGACGGCAGTGTTGCCATAGCTTATGACAGCAGAATAAAATCCGATGTTTTTGCAAGAGAGGCGGCTTCCGTTCTTGCCGCAAACGGAATAAAGGTATATATCTACCCCGAGCTTATGCCCACTCCTATGCTTTCCTATGCTGTAAGAAAGCTTGAATGTAAAGCGGGAATAGTTATCACCGCAAGCCACAACCCCGCAAAGTACAACGGATACAAGGCTTACGGCGCAGACGGTTGTCAGATGACGCTTGAAGCGGCTGAAATCGTTCTTAAAAAGATAAACAGCGTTGAAATGTTCGGCGGAGCAAAGGTCGTTAAATTTGAAGACGGTCTTGCTTCGGGAATGATTGAATACATAAAGCAGGATGTTATCGACAGCTATCTTGACGAGGTTGAAAAGCAGAGCGTTCATTCTGGCGTATGCTCGACAAGCGGACTCAAAGTTGTCTATACTCCCCTTAACGGAACGGGAAACAAGCCTGTCCGTGCAATTCTTGACAGAATAGGCATCAAGGATGTTACCGTTGTTCCCGAGCAAGAATTCCCCAACGGTAACTTTACGACCTGCCCCTTCCCCAACCCCGAGATAAAAGAGGCTCTTGCTTACGGCTTAAAGCTTTGTGAAAGCGTGAAGCCCGACCTTCTTCTTGCGACAGACCCCGACTGCGACCGTGTAGGAATTGCTGTTCCCTCACCCAGCGGAGAATATGTTCTCTTTTCTGGC
>CAMGJS010000027.1 GCA_946056455.1 uncultured Clostridia bacterium
GAGCAGGGGACTGAAAATCCCCGTGTCATTGGTTCGATTCCGATCGGAGGCACCAAATGCCTTTGTACGGTTGAACCGTACATGGGATATATGCGGATTTAGCTCATCTGGTAGAGCGCCACCTTGCCAAGGTGGAGGTAGCGAGTTCGAGCCTCGTAATCCGCTCCACCATAAAGGGTTCCCTGCAATAGTGGGGGACTTTTTTGTTTGTCTTTTTAAATATTAAAAGAGGGTACTGTCAATAGTACCCTCTTTTTTGGTTATCAGTTATCCGTCTTTTTCTTTCTTCTTCTCTTTGGTGGTGCAGGGGGCGGAGGAGTCTCCTCCTTCGGCTCTTCTGCCTTCTCTTCCTCTGCGGCTTCCTCATTGTTTCCGCCAAAGCTGAACAAATCGTCCACATTCACGGGTTCATCGTCGGACTTTTCCTCGTCCTTTGCTTCCTCGGCAGTATCTTCACTACCACCGCTGAAACTGAACAAATCGTCCACATTCACGGGCTCGCTGTCGCCCTCGGACTTTTCCTCGTCCTTTTCTTCCTCGGCAGTTTCTTCATTACCTCCGCTGAAACTAAACAAATCATCGACATTCACGGGTTCGTCCTCATCGGACTTTTCCTCGTCCTTTTCTTCCTCGGCAGTTTCTTCACTACCACCGCTGAAACTGAACAAATCATCGACATTTACAGGCTCGTCCTCATCGGACTTTTCCTCGTCCTTTGCTTCTTCGGCAGTATCTTCACTACCACCGCCGAAACTGAACAAATCGTCCACACTCACAGGTTCGCCCTCGGACTTTTCCCCGTCCTTTGTTTCTTCCTCGGAAGTTTCTTCATTACCTCCGCTGAAACTGAACAAATCGTCAACATTTATGGGTTCGCTGTCCTCGGACTTTTCCTCGTCCTCGCCCTTTGTTTCCTCCTCGGCAGTATCTTCATTATCTCCGCTGAAACTGAACAAATCGTCCACATTCACAGGCTCGCCCTCATCGGATTTTTCTTCGTCCTCGTTTTCATCTTCGTTATCCGCAACGGGTGCAGGCGCAGGTGCCGAGCTGAAATTGAAGAGGTCGTTTATACTGCCCTCGTCAAGAGCCTCACCGCTGTCGCCGTCATCATCGTCATCGTTATTTGAAAATCCGCCTGAGAAGAAATCGTCATCATCGTCATCGTCCGACTTCTTGCGGTATGGGTTGTCGTCTGCATTGTAAACGGTGGAGAATGTTCCCTCGTATTCAAAAGCCGAAACTCTGTCTGTAAGCTCTTCCGACTGCGCAAGAAGTATTTCTGCCGAGTCGGAGCTTGTCTGAGCCGTCGTTGTGTTTTCCTGAATAACCGCAGAAATCTGTTCAACGCCCTCGTTGATCTGCAAGATACCGTCCGCCTGCTCCTGCGAAGCCTGGGTGATTGAAGTAACCTCTCTGCCTATCGTATCGGCGCTGTCAACAATCTCGTCAAGAGCCATAGCCGTGTATTTTGCAAGCTCGTATCCCTTGTTTACATTTTCAACCGAGTGTTCGATAAGCTCTGTTGTTCTCTTTGCCGCGTCAGCCGACTTAGCCGCAAGGTTTCTTACCTCGTCCGCAACGACCGCAAAGCCCTTGCCCGCAGTACCTGCTCTTGCCGCCTCGATAGCCGCATTAAGAGCGAGGATATTTGTCTGGAACGCAATTTCGTCGATAACCTTGATTATCTTTGAGATTTCCATCGAGGACTCGTTAATGTCGTCCATCGAAAGGAGCATCTGGTTCATCTGCATACTGCATACATTTATTTTGTTTGAAATATCATCCATCAGCTCTTCGGTTTTTTCAGCCGCCTTTGCGTTAGCCTGAACCTGTTCGGAAATATCTTCAAGCTGTTCAGAAAGAATATTTATCGCCGCCGACTGCTTTGTTGCGCCGTCAAACATATCGTTAGCCGCAAGGGAGAACTGAATAGCTCCCGAGTTTACCTGCTCTGCCGAAATATTTATCTGCTCGAATGTTTCGCGGAGCTGAGCAAGAATGTGGTTGAAGCTGTCCTTTATCTTTATGAAGTCGCCCTTGAAGTTTCCTTCCATTTCAAAAGCAACATCGCCCGCCGCAATTCTGTTGAGAGCGTCCGAAATTTTGTCAATGTACTGCTTTAACGAGAACACCGTTTCTTCCAATGAAGCCGACAGTACGCCGACCTCGTTCTTCTGGTTTGAAACCTCGACAAGAGAGTTAAGGTCGCCTTCTGAAAGAGCACGGAGCCTTTCCGTCGATTGAGTTATGGGAGTTACAATCTGCGTAACGATTAACGAAACAAGAATAAGCACTCCGATGAGCATTAAAAGTCCTGCGCATATTGTAATTCTTATTCCGCTGTCAACAGCCTTTGTGTGCGGAGCTTTAAGGTCTGAAACAACTACCGTCCAGTCGGTGCCTGCTACCTTTGCGTATCCTGCAACATATTTCTTGCCCGACTTTTTGAATTCGCCGAAGCCCTCGATATTATCAAGAGCTTTTTTCTCAAATTTGCCGAGGCTCTTGTATCCCGTTACTTCCTGCGCGTTGAAGTTAAGTCCTTCGGAAGAATAGGGGTTTCTTCCGTCGGGCAGGAGTATGTAGAACGACGATACCGTGTCGCTGTGCTTTATGTCACTGAGCCTTGCATAAAATTCGTCCGCCTCAAAAAGTGCGATAAGAACCGAATTCTGTCCTGCAGGGGCGGCAACAGCTATGTATGCGTTTCCGCTGTTTACGATAATGTCCGAAACAGCCGACTTTCCTGCTTCCGTAGCGGTTTTATAGAATTCAAGCTTTTTCTGATATTCGATAAGGTTGTCGCCTATTGTCGATACTGCGGCGCTTCCGTTTTTAAGATAAGCGTATGAGCACCAGCCGTACTTTGCGGCGGCGGCGTCAAGCGCGTTTGCCGAAAGGTCGCCCGATGCGGCAAGCTCCGCTTCCGATTTCATCAGCGAAAGCTCCGTGCTTATTCTTGCGGCGGCCTTTGCGCCCTCCGCCGTATATGTCGAGCGAAGCTCCGTCTTGTTTGAATAGGTCAGCGAAGCCGCCGCGATAATGGTGAAGATAATGTCCATTATGACAGCAGTTCCGACGATATAGACCATAAGCTTGAAGCGCAAGCTCCGCCTTATTTTTCCAAAATCCCAGTTTTTAGGGTTAAGGCTTGAAAAATCTATGTTCATACAGAACCCCCTAAGTTATATACTTAAAGAAATTGTACCATTATTTATGTAAAAAATCAATAGAATAAGTTTAAAAAAGAAATAAATCGGCAATTATATACAACATTTTGCAACCCTTTTTGAACAGTTCGCAAAGAGCTTGTCCGCTCTATTGACATTTTGCGCGCTTTGTGCTATATTTTTCTTTAAACACAACGCTTTAAAGGAGGGGTGTGGCTTGACGGAAAACGATAAAAAAATCAAGGAGCTTGAAGACTCCATAAAGAAAATGCAGAAAGAAAACGACGAGATTTTTGCAAAGCCGACAGCTGCCTCTCACGAAAAAAACAGAAACGACCTGCTTATGTTCTTTTTAGGTCTTATTCTTCTGGGAGCAGGACTTTTCTGGCTGTTTAAAAGAACATCTGTCGCTACCTTCGGTCTTTTCGGCGGCGGACTTCTCTTCGGCTCGCTGACAGTTCCCACGGGGGTAATTCTGTTGCCCTTAATCATCGGCGTGATAATGCTGTTTTTTATGGAACATAAACGCATTTTCGCCTGGATAGTGACCGTTCTCGGAATGGTTATACTCGTGCTCTCTATACTTATGAGCGTGCGTATTTCCTTTGAGCGAACAAGCCTTTTTGAGTTTATCTGCATATTCGGCTTTATAGCCGCAGGAACAGGTCTTTTGCTCCGTACCCTTTTCAGAAAAAGGGACTGAGTTTTAAGAATAAATCAAAACAAATTATATTGGGGAGGACTTCTATTATGTCAATTTTCACAAGACTAGGCGACTTACTTAAAGCAAACATCAACGACCTTATCGACAAGGCAGAGGACCCTGAGAAGATGGTAAAGCAGATTATCCTCGATATGGATAAAGAACTTGTAAAGTCAACCCAGATGCTCGGCAAGGCTATGGCTTCTGAGCATCAGATTGAAAAGCAGTTGAACGACGCAAAGGCTAAGTCTGCCGAATGGGAAAACAAGGCAAAGCTCGCTCTCGGAGCAGGCGACGAGGCTCTTGCAAAGAATGCCGTTCAGGAAAAGCTCAAAGCCGATGAAAAGGTTGAAAGCTTCCAGAATATGTACGACAGCATCCACGGTCAGACCGAGGCTATCAGAGAACAGGTTGAACAGCTCAAAGCAAAGCTTGACGAAGCAAAGAGCAGACAGGCTATGCTTATCGCCCGTTCACAGATGGCTGATACACAGAAAAATATTGCTCAGTCTTTGGGCGGAATGAACTCTTCCGAAAACGCTTTTGCAAAGATGGACGCTATGGAAGAAAAAATTGCCCGCAAAGAGGCAGAGGCTCAGGCTTTTACGGATATTTCGGGAGTGAATAAGACTTCCGAGGACCCTTACAAGAAGCTTGAAAGCGACAGCAAGGTCGACGCTGAAATGGCAAGACTTATGGCGGAGCTCAACAAGTAAGAAATGGAATGTGAACTCTGCGCATATTACGCATACGATGAAGAGCTTGATACTTATGAATGTACCGTGAATATGGACGAAGACGATATGTGGCGGATACTTGAAAACCGCCGTCGCGAATGCCCCTATTTCACTCTCGGCGATGAGTATCGCATAGCAAGAAAGCAATAATGAAAGGGTATCGGAATTTATCCGATACCCTTTTTGAATTTACAGCAATTTTTTCAGCGTTGAAAAGAGTGCGTCAACATTGACGGGCTTTGCGATATGCCCGTTCATACCTGCGTCGGCGGACCTCTTTCTGTCCTCGTCAAAAGCGTTGGCGGTCATCGCGATAATGGGAATGTCCTTCACGGGACTGTCAAGAGCCCTTATGTTTCTTGTCGCGTCATAACCGTTCATTATGGGCATTTGTATATCCATAAGAATAGCGTCATAATCGCCTTTTTCCGCCTTGCTCATAATCTCCACAGCCTCTTTGCCGTCGTTTGCGGAAAAGACTTCTATTCCCGCTTCTTCAAGAATAGCTGTTGCAATTTCTCGGTTGAGCTCGTTGTCCTCAACGATAAGAATTTTCTTTCCCTTTAAGAAATCATCATCGTTTTCGTTATTGTAGACCGCTTCAAGAGTAGCGCAAAGTGCGTTCACTATATCCGAGAGGAACAAGGGCTTTGAACATATTGCGGTTATGCCTGCTCCCTTTGCCTCTGCTTCAATGTCCGCCCAGTCGCAGTCCGATATGATAACAACAGGCTTGCCGTGAGTGTAGGGGAGAATACTCTTTGCGGTTTCGATGCCGTTTGCGTCGCATAGATCCCAGTCGATGACAAAGCCTTTGAACCCGTTTCCTCTGTCCTTTGCGGAAGCTATTCTTGCTTCAAGCTCCTTGCCCGACTGCGTCCATTCTGCTCTTGCTCCGATAACTACAAGCATCTCTTTAAGGCTTTCACAGGTTGAAAGACTTTCGCTCGCTATAATGACGGGCATTTTTTTAAGCTTCTGAAGATTTTCTTTTGAAACGGAGGGAGCGCCTGTTCTGAACTTAACCGCAACGGTGATTTCCGTTCCCACATTCTTTTCGCTCTCGACCGTTATCTTTCCTCCCATCATATCAATGATATTCTTTGAAATAGCCATTCCAAGACCTGTTCCCTGAATACCGCTTACGGTGGAGGTGCGTTCTCTTTCAAAGGGCTCGAAGATATGCCCGATAAATTCGGGGCTCATTCCTATACCCGTGTCCTTCACTCTGAATTCATATTCGGCAAAGCCCTTTAAGCTGTCCCTCTTCTGATAGATAAGCATACTTATCATTCCGCCCGGGTTTGTAAACTTTATGGAGTTTGAAAGAAGATTTAACAGCACCTGACTGAGCCTTAATTTGTCGCAGATTATGTTTTCGTCCTTTACTCCCCGCGTTTCAATGATAAAGGTGAGGTGCTTTTCGTTAATATCCGTCTGAACGATGGTTTTAAGGTTGTGTATCATCTCCGATACGGAAACCTCGCTCTCCTCAATACGCATTTTTCCGCTCTCTATTCGGCTCATATCAAGGACATCGTTTATAAGCGACAGAAGATGATTGCTCGATGTGGTTATCTTGTCAAGATAATCCTTTACCTGCTCCTTGTTGTCGATATGCGTTGCCGCAAGAGATGTAAAACCGATAATAGCGTTCATCGGTGTGCGTATATCGTGGGACATATTTGTAAGAAAAGCTGTCTTTGCGTTGCTTGCCTGCTGAGCCGCCGCAAGAGCGTCTTCAAGATTGCGCTTTGCCTCGGAAAGTCTTGCCTCAGCCTGCTTTTTGTCGTTTATATCCATAAATACGCCGTAGAAGGTGAGCGGTGAGCCGTCCTCACGACGAAGAAGTTTTCCTGCGGTATGGAACCAGCGATAACCTGCATTTTTGGTCATAAGGCGGTATTCGACATCAAATATCTTTGTACCCGTTTTGTCGTTTACCGTTTCATAGAATTTTTCAAGAACACGCTCTTTGTCAAACTTATGAATGAGATTTGTCCACGAGTCAAGCTGATTGGGGAAGTCAACCTCGTTTTCGTATCCTATCATCCTGCGGAAGATACTGCTCCAGAAACAAGATACAAGCTCGCCTTTTTCGTTGAATTCCATATTCCAGTTGCCCGAGCCTATCGCCGCGTTGACAGCGCTCATTGCGGTTGTGGCTCTTTCGGCGCGTTCAAGAGCTAACTTGCGGTCATTTTCAAGTGAGTCGTGCTCTTTCTGATCGGTGATGTCAAAGAATATGCCGAAAAATCTGACAGGGCTCTTATCGGGGCGCCTTGTAACCGTTCCCACAGCCCTGAACCAGCGCCAGCCACGGTCCTTGGTGTTAAGACGATATTCAATGTCGTAAATATCGTTTGTTTCTTCACCGTAAAAGACTTCCTTTATCGCTTGTTCGCGCTTTTTTCTGTCATAGGGGTGAAGAATTTTGAGGAACGAATCAATAGTATCGGGGAAATCCTTTTCGCTCTCAAAGCCTATCATATGTCGGAACTCGTCGCTCCATTCAACCTCCACAAGCTCGCCCGCTCTGTCATAGTACATACTCCACATTCCCGATTTGATAAGGCGGTGGAGCATATGGTATGTAGCCTCGGACTCTTCAATCTCCTGCGCCAAGGTCTGCGCCTTTATCTGCGCTCTCATCTGACCGTCGGCATTATAGAAAGCAAAGGTGCAGTCGTCTCTTTCAAGCGTCGGTCTTACTATTATGCACTGATAGTAGTGAAGCTCGCCCTTTCTTTCAAAGCGGTAGTTTATGGTGCATTTTGTTTCTTCGGACATAACCCTTCTTAACTTTTCTATTGTGATTATATCGCCAAAAAGCTTGCGGTCTTCTTCATAAACAACATTTTCGACATAAGCCTTTACGCTCTCGTTATAGTCGCCCCTTCTGAGCGCATCGCCCATAATGTTATCAAGGTCGGGGTTTATGCGGTAGGTTGCATATTGTCCGCTTGAAAGGTTAAGCACATAAAGGTCTGTATAAATAGACGCTATCGAGCGTATGATATTTTCGCTCTTGCTTTCTCTTTCTTTATCGCCCGTAATATCCTTTCCGCATATTACAAACCGTCTGCCCGTATCATCCGTTCTTGTAAAACGGTATTCAATATGTGTTTCTGCACCCTTGACAATACAGCGGACAACAAAAGTAAAATAATCAGTCTCTTTTAACTTCGTCGTCACATAATCGGGAGAGGTCATATACATAAACTGCTCTCTGTCCTCTGGAACGACATATTTATTTGCAAACCTTACAGCATTCTCGGTGTACTCCATCACGATACCCGTAAGGTCGCCGATATTCGCGTTTGCTTTGTAGACCTTCATCTCGTTTTTGTCAATATCGACATAATACATTATTTTGTATTGTCCGAGAACGACATCGAGAATAGAGCTTGCCTCCGATGTTCTTCGGCGATAGAGGATTTCGCCGTAGACATAGGCGGCAATATTTCTCAGAAGGAAGAAATCGTCGGTATTTTCCGTCGGGTTGTCAACGCCGATAAAGCCCGTTATCCCTCCGCTTGTGACAAGGGGAGCAGCCATAAGGCTCTTTATGCCCTGAGCTTTTAGTATGCGGTAGCTTTCTGAATCTGTGTCGCAGTCGTTGTCAACCGAGTTGATGAAAAATTCGCCCTTTGTCTTGAAAAAGTCAAACCAGTCCTCCATTATTTCCAACGGAACATGCTGAAGATTGTTCTTTTCTCTCGATACTCCCTCAATAGCGTACTCATAGGTGTTGCTTGCGGTCTTTCCGTCAGGGTCGTTTTCAATTATGTATGCGCGCTCCGCCCCGTAATAATCGGCAAGTCCCGAAAGCATTCCGTGAATTATTTCTTCAATGCTCTTTTTGCTGTAAACAAGCTTTGAGCATTTGTTGATTATCTTTTCCTGCTTAAAGCGGGCGGCTTTCTTTTCGCGAATTCCGCCTGCGCCCTTTACTCTGCTGCAATAGCCTGTTATGCGCACTCCGTTTTTGTATTCTTCGTCCGCTGTTCCGCCGTTTCTGATGTATATTTCACCGAACATCGGGTGGTTCCAGTAATAGTGGAATTCGGTGTATGCTCCCGATTTCATTTTCTTTAAGGCACGCTGACAAACGCCTAAGTATTCTTCGGGCATACGGTCTCTCCAGAACGCGTAAGCTTCCTCGGGGGACATATCGTTTATGCAGAAAAGCTCCTTTGTTTTTTCATCGGCATAAAGCCTCGGCTCTGCATTGTCGTCATACTCAACGGCACAAAGCCCAAAGCCTGCTCGTTGTGATAATTTTTCAAGTATTGCGGATCTGTTCTCAAAGTCCATATCTTATCTCCTTGCAAAAAAAGAAAAAGAGTATTATTCAAATTGTATCTC
>CAMGJS010000028.1 GCA_946056455.1 uncultured Clostridia bacterium
TCAAGAACAGAGGCAAGACAGTCACCTATCGCTCCTCCTCGGGCGTTGCCTATGTGCATAGGGCCTGTGGGGTTTGCCGAGACAAATTCGACCATAACCTTTTTGCCCTCGCCCGTTTTTGTTCTGCCGTAAGCGGAGCCTTCTTCAAGAACAGCGTCGATAACCGAGCCGTACCATTTTTCATCCAGAAAGAAGTTTATAAATCCGGGACCTGCCACTTCGCACCTTGAAAAATATCCGCCTTCAAGATAAACCTTGTCGCAGATAATATCGGCGATTTTTCTCGGAGCCATCTTAAAAGCCTTTGCGCATACCATTGCGACATTCGTTGCAAAGTCGCCGTGAGATTTATCGGCAGGAATTTCAATGTTGAATGAGGGTATAGGCTCTGCTGGGAGTTCGCCCGAGGCAACACCCTCGCCCAGTGCGTTGAGTATTATTCCGCGAAGCTCGTCCTGCGATTGCTTGATAAGATTCATTGTCAATTCTCCTTTATATGCACAAGAATATCTCGTTGTCCGAAATATAACTTGAATTTATGTCAACTGTGTATTTCAAATAGAGCTTTCCGCCCTGTTCGCTGAGAGTATTTTCAATCTTGTGAGCATAGATACCCACGGTGAAATCCCCGAAAGGTGTACCGTAGTGACAATGGTGCTTTGTGCCCGGCTCTATAATAAGGTTGGAGTTGTTAGCTCCCGTTCTTCTTATATCGACAATGCGGTTGCCGTCGCATGTGAGCGTTGTCTTTGAGCCTTTGAAGCCCGTCGCCTCGCTTTCCTCGTATGTCACAACAAGACCGTCGGCAGTTTTTTCTATTGTGCCCGATGTGATAAGCTCCGTTTCGGTGCGGTCTTTATCCACATACTGCACGCTTGTCATTGTAAGCATTATATTTTTTTTCATATTTTCTCCTCTTGTATCAATCGGTTGAAATATCCGCTCTTTCAAGAGCTATTGTGATAAGTCTGTCAAGAAGCTCGGGTAGCGGAACACCGAGCTCTTTCATAAGCCTCGGATAAAGGCTTACGGGCGACATTCGGGGCAGTGTGTTTATCTCGCCGAAGGTAATTCTGCCGTCGGGAGAAAGGAAAAAGCTTGTCATTGCAAGTCCGCAACAATCAAGTGCCGTGAATACCTTTATCGCCATTTCTCTTATATTCTTTTCCGATGTGTCGTCAATTTCGGCAGGGGCGATAAGCTTTGTTGAGCCTAAAACATACTTTGCGTCATAGCTGTAATAATCGCCGTCAAAGGTGACTTCTCCAACGGGTGAAGCGATAGGCTTATCCGAGCCGAAAACGGCACATTCAAGCTCTCTGCCCTGAATATATTCTTCTATAATAACCTTATTGTCGTGAGTAAAGGCAAGCTTTATGCCGTCGGCAAGTCCTATAGCATCGTATGCTTTTGAAACTCCCAGCGAAGAACCTCCGCAGGCAGGCTTTACAAAAACGGGGAAGCCCATCTCGGACGAAACCGCCGAGCATATATCGTCCATACGCTTTAAGTCGGGGCGCGTAACAACATATCTTCTTGCAGTGGGTATTCCGTTGTATTCAAGAATGGTGTTTGCAATGTCCTTGTCCATACAGTTAGCCGAGGAGGCAATTCCGCTTCCCACATAGGGGAGCCCTGATAATTCGCAAAGTCCCTCGATAGCGCCGTCTGTTCCGTTTCTGCCAAAAAGCATAGGAAAGACAACATCGACTTTTTTGACAACGCTGTCCTCGCCTAAAAGAATAAAACCGTTGTGGATAGGGTCGGGGCTGAGTATAGCAGGTGTGCAGTCGGGATAATTTTCCCACTTGCCCGTTGTCAGCATAGAGGTATCCCCGGGGTAATAGAGCCATCTGCCCTTTTTGGTTATTCCGACAGCTACTACCTCGTATTTATCCGCAGGGATATTTTTTATAACATTCGCCGCGGACGACAACGATGCGTCGTGTTCGGGAGAAGTCCCCCCGAAAATAACGGCAACCTTTATCTTAGCCAATTACAACACTCCTTTGTGGGATTATTCTTCGCTTTCTTTTCTTACTACCTTTATGCCCAGTGCGTCAAGGCTTTCGTCATCGACCTCGGCAGGACAAGCAGACATAAGCTCGGACGCATTCTGCACCTTGGGGAACGCAGTTACATCACGCAGGCTGTCCGCACCGCACATTATCATAGCAAGTCTGTCAAGACCTATGCCCATTCCGCCGTGGGGAGCGGCGCCGTAACGGTAAGCGTCAACAAGAAAACCGAATTTCTTTTCTATTTCTTCATCTGTAAGACCTAATGCCCTGAACATCTTCTGTTGAAGTTCAAAGTCTGTTATTCTGATAGAACCGCTTGACAATTCCACTCCGTTGAGAACAAGGTCATAAGCCTTTGCTCTTACTTTTCCTGGGTCGGTGTCAAGATATTCAAGGCACTCGTCCATAGGCATTGTGAACGGGTGATGCATAGCGTCCCAATGCTTAGTTTCTTCATTCCATTCAAAGAAGGGGAACTCCGTTATCCAGAGGAAATTGAACTTATCCTCGGGGATAATGTCAAGCTGTTTTGCAACCTTGAGCCTTAATGCTCCCAGAGTTGAAAGAACGGTTGAATTTTTATCGGCAACGATAAGAACTACATCGCCCTTTTTCGCTCCCAGTCTTTCGTATATAGCCGAAAGCTCTTCCTCTTTCATAAACTTTGCAAAAGAGCAGGCAGGGGTATCTTCTACCCATCTTATATATGCAAGACCTTTTGCTCCTATGCCCTTTGCGTGTTCGGTGAGCTTGTCGATTTCTTTTCTTGTGAGTATATTTGCCGAATTTTCAGCGACTATGGCACGGACGCTTCCGCCGTTTTCAATAGCCGAGGTGAAAACAGAAAATCCGCAGTCCTTGACAATATCCGAAATATCTTCAATTTCCATTCCGAATCTTGTGTCGGGCTTATCCGAGCCGAAACGGTTCATAGCGTCGGCATAGGTATAACGGGGCAGAGGAACGGGAATGTCCCTATCTAAAACTTCTTTGAAAAGACGGCTCACAAAGCCCTCAGCCATCTGCATAATATCCTCTACATCAACAAAGGACATTTCAAGGTCTATCTGAGTAAATTCGGGCTGACGGTCTGCACGGAGGTCTTCGTCACGGAAACATCTTGCAAGCTGAATGTAGCGGTCAAAGCCTGAAATCATAAGAAGCTGCTTGTAAATCTGGGGCGACTGGGGAAGTGCATAGAACTTTCCGTTATGAACTCTTGACGGAACAAGATAGTCTCTTGCGCCCTCGGGGGTGGACTTTATCATCATCGGAGTTTCAATCTCGATAAAGCCGTTTTCATAGAAATAATCCCTTGCAACCTTTGCGATTTTTGAGCGTGTTATGATATTCTTCTGCAATGTGGCGCGTCTTAAATCAAGGTATCTGTATTTAAGGCGGAGCTCCTCGTTGGTGTTTGTGTTATCCACAATTTCGAAAGGAGTAGTTTCAGCCTTTGCAAGTATTCTTAAATCGTCGACAAAAATCTCAACATGACCTGTGGGTATCTTGTCGTTCTTGCTTTCTCTTTCTCTGACTTCTCCCTTTGCCATAAGAACATATTCCGAGTGGCAGGAGGACGCCTTTTCAAATACCGCCTTGTCGGTAGTTTCGTTGAATGTCAGCTGAACAACACCCGTTCTGTCGCGAAGAACTATGAATATAATTCCGCCTTTGTTGCGGACAGTATCCACATATCCGCCGACGGTTACAGTTTCGCCCGCTTTTATAACCTCTCCGCAATAATGCGTTCTTTTAAGACCTTTCATATTGTCTGCCATAAAAATCTCTCCCTGTATGTTTTTGCTTATTATGTTATTCTATTCCCTCGCCGAGTCCGCCGTAGCGGTCGTCGTCGTTTTTATTGTACTGCTTGCTGTAATCGGCAGGACTGACAGGTTCGGCTGTTCCGTCTGTTCCCACAACGGAAAGCTTTGGCGCTTTTGATAATTTCACCGTTGCGACAATACCGAATATTATCGGGATAATTCCCACTATTAAGAATATTCCGCCGATAAAACCGAAAACAAAGCCTATTATTTTGAATGCGTCCTCCGAGGCTGTCTGGGACGGCGTTTCGGGGTTATAAAGAATTTCTATCTTCTGTCCCTCATACATTGACGAGGAATAGAAATTCAGCTCGGAATGATATGTTTCTCCATCAACTTCGTATTCTACATAGGGTTTGTGGTTGTCATCTACATATCTTATCTCTTTTATCGTTGCCTCAACGGGAAGATAATTTTCAATGCTTTTCTTTCCAGCTGTTGAAACTACAACGGTAACGATGATAAAAATTATTCCCAAAAGAACGGCTGACGCCCCGATAAAGATAGCCACAATGCCTGCAACTTTACCCAACTGTCTTGAAGTTGACTTTATTTCTGCTGAATTCATATCTTTTCCCCCTTAAAAGAGATTGTCGCCCAGAGAGCCATCAAACATATCGCCTATGAGCATATCGGAAAATCTGTCGATAAAGCCGTCGCCGAGAGTTATCTCGGTTTCTTCTCCCTTTGCCATATTCTTCAGCTTTGCCGTGCCCTTTTCAAGCTCGTTGTCGCCAAGGACTATTGTGAACTTTGAGCCTATCTTGTCGGCATATTTCATCTGGGCTTTAAGACCTCTGCCCATAACATCATATTCTGCGTGATAGCCTTCATCACGAAGAAGATTGACAAGCTGAACTGTTTTCTTTTCAGCCGCCTTGCCCATTGCCGCAATATACACATCGCAGGTTTTGGGAGCAAAGAACTCGCAGTTTTCAGCCTCCATAGTGAGAAGAAGTCGCTCGATACCCATAGCAAAGCCGAGCGCAGGTGTGGGCTGACCGCCAAGCTGCTCAACAAGACCGTCATATCTTCCGCCACCGCATATTGTTCCCTGAGCACCTATGGAGTTTGAAACAAATTCAAATACCGTCTTTGTGTAGTAGTCAAGTCCGCGGACGATTTTTGGGTTGACTGTGAATTTTATTCCTCTTTCGGTGAGGTTTTCTTTGAGATTTTCAAAATGCTCGTTACATTCTTCGCAAAGGTAGTCGAGAATTATGGGAGCGTCCTTTGCAATATCGGAGCATATCTCGCTCTTGCAGTCAAGAATACGCATAGGGTTCTTTTCCATTCTTGAAAGGCAGGTATCGCAGAGCTTGTCTTTGTATGCCGAGAAATATTCTCTCAGAGCGTCCTGATATTTCTGTCTGCACTGAGGACAGCCTATGGAGTTTATGTTGAGCTCTGTATTTTTAATGCCAAGGCGTTCAAGAACTGTCTGGGCAAGAGCTATGACATCTGCGTCGGCAAGATATGACTTACTGCCGAACATTTCAATGCCGAACTGATGAAATTCACGGAGTCTGCCCTTCTGCGCCTTTTCGTGACGAAAGCACGAGATGATATAATATGCTTTAAGAGGAAGAGCGTCGTTTAAAAGTCCGTTCTGCAATACGGCACGGACAGTTCCTGCGGTACCCTCAGGTCTTAATGTGAAAGAGTCATCGCCCTTTGCGGTAACTGTATACATTTCTTTCTGCACAACATCGGTGGTATCCCCGACAGAGCGTTTGAAAAGTCCCGTTTCTTCAAACATAGGAAAGCGTATCTCTTTAAATCCGAAACATTCTGCCGTTTCGGACGCAATATGTTCAACGGTGTGCCACTTGTGAGCCTCCGCAGGTATCATATCCTTTGTGCCGTTAGGTCTTTTTGCAATAAGTTCCATTTTGTTCCCTCCAGAAAAGTTTTGCCTAATCCATAACATTATACACCTATTATATAAAAAAATCAATACTATGCCGTGTTTATCCCGAATATTATTTTTTCTCTTGAAATTTATGCAAAGGTGTGGTATAGTATATAGTGTATATTCATAGCTTTTCTTTCGGAAGGAGTGAAATATCTATGCTTAAAATTGAAAATCAGCTCGGCAGTATATCCGTTTCAAAGGAATATATGGTAAAGCTTATCGGAGCAACGGTCACAAACTGCTTCGGAGTTGTGGGAATGAGCTCTGTGGGAGCGAAGGACATTTTTTCAAAGTTCCTTAACGGCAAAAAGGACGAAATAGACAGAGGAGTTTCCATTAAGAGCGGAAAGAATTTTCTTTATGTCAGCCTGCATATCATTGTAAGATACGGCACAAACATAAACGCGATAACGGACAGCATAAAGAACAAGGTAAGGTTTGTCATAGAGAACGAAACGGGTTTTTCGCCCGATAAAATTGATGTTTTCATCGACGGTATGCAGAGCCTTTGATGAAACGCAAGTTCATATTTATTTAAGGAGTTTTAAACGACTATGGTTATCAACGGAAAGATGCTTCGCGACGCATTCATATCTGCGTCGGTGACAATATCCGACAAAAGACGGGATGTTGACGAGCTTAATGTTTACCCTGTTCCCGACGGCGACACGGGAACGAATATGTCAATGACAATCGGCAATACTGTTTCCGAACTCAAGCTTATGGGGGACGGCGTTCCCGTTTCTCATGTTGCGGACACTGCCGCTTCCGCTCTTTTAAGGGGCGCAAGAGGAAATTCGGGAGTTATCCTTTCTCTTATTTTCAGGGGATTTTCAAAAGGACTTTCGGGCAAGGAAACAGCAAATCCCGCAGACCTTGCAAAAGCGCTGAGATTTGGTGTTGACGGTGCATATAAATCTGTTATGAAGCCGACGGAGGGCACAATTCTCACCGTTGCAAGAGTAGCCTGCGAAAAGGCGGAAGAAATTGCTAAGGACTGCGACAGCTCTGTAATTCTCTGGGAGGAAGTATGCAAAGCGGCGGCAGAGGCTCTTGAAAAAACGCCCGAACAGTTACCCGTTCTCAAAAAAGCGGGAGTTGTGGACGCAGGCGGAAAGGGACTTCTCATCATATTTGAGGCTATGCTTGAAATTTTCAAGGGCGGCAGAGTGAGAACTCCTGCGGACGCATCCGAAACAAGAACGGCTAACGCTTCTGCATTTACTTTTACCGATTCGGACGAGGACATAAACTTTACTTACTGCACAGAATTCATTGTTGAAAAGAACAAGGACTGCCCCGACGCATTGAAGCTCAGAGCATACCTTGAAACGATAGGCGATTGCGTTGTTGTTGTGGATGACGACGAGATAATCAAAGTCCATGTTCACACCGACAACCCCGGACTTGCACTTCAGAAAGCGCTTGAATTCGGAAGATTTATCAACAACCCCAAGCCGAAGATTGAAAATATGCGTATTCAGCACGAGGGCAAGCTCCGCGAGGCTAATTCGCCCAAGCCGAAGTACGAATATCAGTCGGTTGACCCCTCGCGCAAATACGGCTTTGTCGCTGTTGCGGCAGGAAACGGCATTGAAGAAATGTTCCGTGATTTAGGCGTTGACTGCGTTGTCAAGGGCGGTCAGACAATGAACCCCTCGACAGACGACATCTTGCAGGCTATCCACGCAACTCCCGCACAGACGGTATTCGTTCTGCCCAACAATAAGAATATTATTATGGCGGCGGAGCAGGCTGTAAAGCTTGCGGACAGAAAGGTATGCGTTATCCCCGCAAAGACTATTCCCCAGGGAATATCTGCTATGCTTGTATTTGACGATACAATGGATACAAACGCAAACAGACTTGCTATGACAGAGGCTATTGAGCAGGTTCAGACGGGACAGATAACCTTTGCCGCAAGAGATTCCGAAATAAGCGGAAAGAAAATCAAAAAGGGAGAAATTCTTGCTCTTGAAAACGGCAAGCTTGCATTCTCCGATACCGATGTTTCAAAGGCGGCATTCAAGCTGACAAAGAAGCTTATAAAGAGCACAAGCTCGTTTGTAACGCTTATCTACGGCTCTGATGTTACCGATGAAAAAGCGCAGGAAACCTGCGAGCTTATCCGTTCAAAGCTTGGCGGAAAGGTTGAAGTAACGCTGATAAACGGCGGTCAGCCCGTTTACTATTATATAATTTCAGTAGAATAGGGAGGATTTTTTATGAAAGGTCTTACAAAAGCATTTCTCATTGTCGGCATTGTTGCCTGCGGTCTTATTTCACTTAAAGTAGGTCTTGACCTCTACGCTTACTACAAAAAGAATTATATAACCGTTGATTAAAAAAGTGTTGACAAAGTAATCGCGCGGTGATATAATGTAGTAAATCACGAAGCGGTGATTAAACCCGATGAGGCGGAGATAACGGCAATTATGCCTTCAAAGAGAGTCCGGGGCGGTGTGATCCGGATATGAAACAGGTTGTCAAATGGACCGCGTAGGGCCAAGGAGGAACGAACTCCCGATGTATTTTTCGGGGCGACAAGTATTCTGCGGCGAGTGGGCAAGCGTCAGTTGCCGGGGATATGATAGTATCCCGCATAAGCGCACGGCATAGCCGTGAATCAAGGTGGTACCGCGGATTATCTTCTGATTATTCGTCCTTGACAGAAACATTATTTCTGTCAGGGACTTTTTATTTTCCCCCGACAGAAAAAACCAAAAAAATTTTTAAGGAGGAACCACTATGAACTTCAATGGAATCGAATTTGACACCTACTTCAAAAACTACCCCGATATGAACGGATACTTTGGAAAGTACGGCGGAGCGTACATTCCCGACGACCTCAGAAAAGCTATGGAGGAA
>CAMGJS010000029.1 GCA_946056455.1 uncultured Clostridia bacterium
AACTGCCGATCTGATATAGTCGATATACTCATCGGCGGCGGTTTCTTTTCTTGTTATTCTGCCGACTTCCGTTCCGTTTTTAAGATTATCTGTAAGCACTTCGGGAGTATCAAGAATTAGCGCTTCTATCTCTTCCTCAATTTCATCAGAAAGCTTATAGCCGTCGTGGGCAAAAAGCTTTATACCGTTAAATTCAACGCTGTTATGCGATGCGGAAATCATAACTCCCGCGTCGGCATTATATTTTTTTACGAGCATTGCAACCGCAGGCGTGGGAACAACACCGAGGATAACGGCGTCCGCTCCGACAGAGCAGATACCTGCACAAAGAGCTGATTCAAGAATATCCGATGAAATTCTTGTATCTTTTCCTATAAAAATTTTTGCCTTATGGGCTGTATGCTTTGTGAGAACAAGCGCCGCCGCTCTGCCTATCTGCATTGCGGTCTCACAAGTGAGTTCGGTTATAGCAACTCCCCTTGCGCCGTCTGTTCCGAATAATCTTGCCATTAATTTTTCTCCTTTCACTTTACAAAAGACTTTGCTGTCCGTCGTCGGACGAACCCGAATTTATCTTTTTAAGCCCGAGATGTTCATAAGCGAGAGCCGTTGCGCATCTTCCGCGCGGAGTTCTTGAAATAAAGCCGAGTTGCATAAGGTAAGGCTCACAGACATCTTCAAGGGTGACTGACTCTTCTCCTATTGCGGAGGCAAGGGTTTCAAGTCCGACAGGTCCTCCGTTATAGCCTTTTATAATCATTTCAAGCATACGCTTATCAAGCGTATCAAGCCCTAAGGAGTCTATTTCAAGTCTGTCAAGAGCGACAGAGGCTATATCCTTTGTGATAACTCCGTTGCCCATAACTTCGGCAAAATCACGCACTCTCTTTAAAAGTCGGTTTGCAATACGTGGCGTTCCCCTTGAACGCTTTGCTATTTCCATAGCACCGTCCTTTTCGCAGGAAATACCGAGAACTCCGCTACTGCGCATAACTATCTCACAAAGCTGTTCGTGAGTATACATTTCAAGGCGCATTACCATTCCGAAACGGTCACGAAGAGGAGAAGTAAGCTGACCTGCTCTTGTTGTTGCACCGACAAGAGTGAATTTAGGCAGGTCAATTCTTATCGACTGAGCCGAAGGTCCTTTGCCAATAATAATGTCAAGGGCGCAGTCTTCAAGGGCGGGATAAAGTATTTCTTCAATCGCTCTTGAAAGGCGGTGAATTTCATCTATGAAAAGAACATCATTCTCTGAAAGATTTGTGAGAAGAGCGGCAAGGTCACCTGGCTTTTCTATTGCAGGACCTGATGTTATTCTGATATTAACACCCATTTCATGAGCGATAATTGCAGAAAGAGTTGTCTTTCCAAGTCCCGGAGGTCCATACAGAAGAACATGGTCGAGAGGTTCTCCTCTTTGCTTTGCGGCTTCTATAAAAATTTTCAAATTTTCCTTAACCTTATCCTGACCTATGTATTCGTCAAGAGTTTTGGGGCGCAACGAAAAATCTATGTCGGTATCTTCCCTTGTGGCTTCGGGAGTAACCATTCTGTCCTCAAAATTGATTTCTCCTGCTTCGAGCATTGTTTCACTTCCTTAAATTTACTTCTTGTTTCTTCCGATAAGCTGCAATGATTTTCTGATAAGCTCGGGGGCGGAAAGAGTCGGGTCAAGGGTTGACACAACAGACGCCGCTTCGGTCTGAGAATATCCGAGAACGACAAGTGCGGAAATTGCTTCGCTTATCGCTCCACCTTGATTTACTGCTGTAAATTCGGCAACGGACGCGCTCTCTGACGATAACTGTTCCTTGGCTATTTTATCTTTGAGTTCAAGAATAATTCTCTGAGCAAGCTTTGGTCCTACGCCCTTTGTTTTTGTAAAGGCCTTTGCATCGCCCGTTGCAACGGAAAGGGCAAATTTTTCAGGAGTTGTATCTGAAAGAATTGCAAGGGCTGTTCGAGGTCCCGCTCCCGAAACAGAAAGGAGCATTTTAAAGCAGGCAAGCTCATTCTGTGAATAAAAGCCGAAAAGCTCAACTGCGTCTTCTCTGACATGAAGATAGGTGAAAAGCTTCACTGTATCACCTATTGCTCCTATCTGAGAAAGCGTTGAAAAGGTTGTTCGGCAGGCATATCCTACTCCCGAAGTTTCGATAACCGCAAGGTTCTGTTCTGTGTGGACAAGCTCACCCTTTATACTGTAAATCATAATATTCTATTCTCCTATGTTGTGATATATACGCTGTGAGTTCATTGTGTGGCCATGACATATTGCAATAGCAAGCGCGTCGGCGGTATCGTCGGGCTTTGGAACGGAGGCAAGACCGAGGATTTTTCTTGTCATTTCCATTACCTGCTTTTTTTCCGCTCTGCCGTAGCCGACAACAGACTGCTTGACCTGCAACGGAGTATATTCGGTAACGGGAACAGCTCGCTGAGCCGCCGCAAGAATTGTCACTCCCCTTGCCTGAGCTACATCTATACCTGTTTTCTGGTTGGTGTTGAAGTAAAGCTTTTCAATAGCCATTGTATCTGGGCGGTATGTATCGAGAATTGTGCACATATCGCGGTAAATATCGGAAAGTCTTTCGGTGAAAGGAGTGTGAGCCTCGGTGGTGATTGCTCCGAAAGCTATTGTTTTAAAGCTTCTGCCGTCATATTCAAGAACGCCGTATCCTATTATGGCATATCCGGGGTCTATTCCGAGAATACGCAAAGCAACACCCCCATAAAAGTGAATTTTATCCGACTTATGCAAACATCTGCATATTAACGATTTATTATACCATATTATTGTGATAATATCAAGTTTTTGGCGGAAGAATTTTTTTGTCTTTAAATACAGATTTACCCAAAAATTATTGCAATAGCTGAAAAAAGAATGTATAATTATTCTGACAGAACAGAGAAAGGGTGCTTTTATGGCTTTGAATGATACAACAGTTATTATTGCCGCGGCAGGCAGTGCTTCAAGAATGAAGGGCGAGGACAAGCTCCTTGCTGACCTTTGCGGAAGGTCGGTTATTGCAAGGACTATTCTTGCATTCGAGAACGCTCCGTCCGTTGCGGAAATAATTATCGTCACAAAGGAAAAGAAAATTCCGCAGTATGAGATGATTGTCGCCTCTTGCGGAGCGACAAAAGTAAAGAAAATTGTCGCAGGAGGAGAAACAAGGCAACAGTCCGTTATAAACGGGCTTAAAGCGTCTGAAAGTGAAAGCACGATGATTGCCGTTCACGATGGAGCAAGACCGCTTGTAAGCACCGAACTTATCGAAAAAACTATTGCGGACGCAAGAGTTTTTGGAGGGGCTACGCTCGGTGTTCCCGTCAAGGATACTGTCAAGGTAGTTGACGGAGGACTTGTCACCGATACTCCGGACCGTTCAAAGCTTTATCTTATACAGACTCCACAGGTGTTCAAGAAAACGATATATGTCGACGGAGTGAATTTTGCTATTGCACATGGTCTTGACTTTACAGACGATTGTCAGCTTGTCGAGGCGGTATGCGGAAAAATTGCCGTTACAGAGGGCGATTACCGCAACATAAAAATTACAACTCCCGACGACCTTATTATCGCAAGAGCGATGTTAGGCGGTGACGAAAAATAATGAGAATAGGTCACGGATATGATGTTCACAGGCTTGTTGAAAACAGAAAACTCATTTTAGGCGGTGTTGAAATACCTTACGAAAAAGGACTTCTCGGACATTCGGACGCAGATGTTCTTGTTCACGCTGTAATGGACAGTATTCTGGGTGCTCTTGCGCTTGGAGATATAGGTAAGCACTTCCCCGATAATGATGAAAGATACAATGGTGCGGACAGCATTGAACTGCTTAAAAAAGTATACGGAATAATGAGCGAAAAGGGATATAAACTCAGTAATATCGACTCTACGATAATATGTCAGGAACCAAAGCTTGCTCCGTTTATTGAAGCTATGCGTGAAAATATTGCAAAGGCCTTGAAGTGTGATGTCAGTTGTATAAGCGTTAAGGCTACTACCGAGGAAAAGCTTGGTTTTACGGGGAATAAAGAGGGAATTTCAGCCCACGCAGTTTGTCTTTTGGAGGAAATAAAATGACGGAAAGAGAAAAAATGCTCTCAGGAGAGTTATATATGCCCGAAGATGAAGAGCTTTCGGAATTAAGGCTCAAAGCAAGGCTTTTATGTGAAAAGTTCAACAAGACTTCTGTTACGGAAATCGAGGAAAGAACCTCGATATTAAAAGAACTATTCGGAAATGTCGGCGGAAGAATTTATATTGAGCCTGATTTTCATTGCGATTATGGCTGTAACATTTATGTCGGAGATAATTTTTTTGCAAACTTCGGATGCGTTATACTTGATGTCGCGGAAGTGAAAATCGGCAGGAATTGTTTTCTTGCCCCAGGTGTAATAATTGCAACGGCGACACACCCAAAAAGGGCAAGCGAACGCTACAACGGTCTTGAACTTGCAAAACCTATCACGATAGGCGATGATTGCTGGATAGGCGCAAGAGCTGTAATAAACCCGGGAGTAACGCTCGGAAACGGTGTAGTTGTCGCCTCGGGAGCTGTTGTCACAAAGAATTTCGGGGACAATGTCGTCATAGGCGGCGTTCCCGCAAAAATAATTTCCGAAATAGATTGATTTTGTTATTGGAGGATTTTTATGAAAAGGCTTTCGCTCGTTTATCCTGTTATCACATACCGTTCAAAGCTTAAAAGAAATTTAGGCTTTGTTGTCACGGAGGACTGGATAGTAGGTCAGCTTTATACCGATAATGCGGGAAATAAATATCTTCTTGCCGCTCCCCCCGAAAACGAAGAACACCAGCGGTTTTATGATGTTTCAAATTTAAGGCAGGAAACGATCGGAGTTATTTCTCCATTTAAAACAAATACGGATAAACCTATTTTTGACGGAGATATTATATCCGTTGTCGCATATAACGGAGTCGTGAATGATACTCCTCAGAATGTTATGGGTATTGACGGAGAAAGCGTTATGGTTGAAAAAGAGCGCCAGGTCTCTATCCCCGAAAATGCCGAGATAACCTTTTCAGCAGAGGGAATTGTAAGAAATTACAACGGAAATTTCTTTTTTGAATATGCCGACTTTGAAAAGGTTTCGCTGGGAACGGCCACTATTCCGCTGTATCAGTTCTATACGCCCGATTTTGTTCCTATTGAAAATCACATTATTGACATCATAGGAAACATTTATGATAACCCACAGCTTGCACAGCAGATTTTGTATCATACATAAGTAAAAAGAGTACCATATCTGATATGGTACTCTTTTTTATCATTTTCTGTTGTCGCTGTCAATAGGCTTTGGAACGGGAGCAGACGCTCCGCTCTTTGCGGATGAGGCAAAACCGAAATTAGATTTGCCGTGCTTCTTTACGCCGTACATTGCTTCGTCCGCCGCATTGAGAAGTTCTTCACAGTTCTTGCCGTTTTCGTTGAAATGGGCAATACCTATCGCACAGTTAATTGAGAGATGCTCGCCCGTCGACTCGGATGTGAAGCCCTTCGACATTGTCTTTATAAGGTCGCCCGCAACATCAGCGGGAGAAACATTCGGAACATTGATGCAGGCAACAAATTCGTCGCCGCCGAAACGACCTGCAAAGCCTCTTTCAAAGGTAAGCTCCTTCAAGGTGTCGGCTGTGAATTTAAGTACTTCGTCACCGCAGGCATGACCGAAATCGTCGTTGAAGTGCTTGAAATCATCAAGGTCGATGAACATAATAAAGCTGTTATACTTACGCACAGTTGAAAGTTCAAGCTCATTTGCAAGTGCCTTGATAAAGCTTTCTCTGTTGTAGACCTGAGTAAGAGCGTCAAAGTTCGCTCTCTGGATAAGGCGCATTTCATCGCGCTTTTCACGGTCAATATCAACGATGACGCCGATAAGCTTGGTGGGAACATCGTCACGGTCAAAGAATTTTGTAGCACGGATAAGCACCCACGCAAAGTCGCCGTAGATATTCTGGAAACGGTATTCGCCCTGAAGATAGTTGGAGCCTGTGCCTAAAATTTTATCAAGGTCGGCAAAATATCTTTCACGGTCGTCCTTATGTATCCTCAGCTTATAGAAAAAGCTGTCCTGAATATCGTCCGATTTAGGTCTGAAACTGAATTTTTTGTTGAAATTATTTGAAACATAAACAGTCTGTTTTGAGAAGTTTATCTCAAATACGATATTGTTTGTCATTTCAACGATGGTGCGGTAACGCTGTTCGCTTTCAAAAACATCGTCGAACATCGCGTTGAACGCTCTTCCTATCTGGCCGTATTCATCATAGGAGTCAACATCGAATCTTGCCTTCTGGTCTCCTCTGCTCTTTTTGGTGAGAACATTGACAATATTGAGAATAGGCTTTGAAAAATAAATCACAAAGAAAACAATTATTGCGGTTTCAAGAACAAAGCATATAACAGTTGCGATCTTAAAAGATGTTGTGTTAATGTTGAGTTCCTTGGCAATATCGTTTCTGCCGACTATTGTAACAAGCTTCCAGTTTGTTCCGCATATGCCTGTGATATGGATAAATTCGCTTGTACGGTCTATATCTGTCTTTTCAAATATTTCATCGTCGGATAAATCAGCCTTAGAAAAGGTATCTGTATAGACAGAAAAGTTGTTATCCTTTTTATATTCGCTCGCCTTTCCGCTTGAGAGCGACAGAATATTCTGATAAGCGTCAATTATTCCGCCCGTTGACGAACTGATAACCTTTGTGTCAAACAGGTTTTTCTGTATCTGTGTCGTTGTGCAAAGCTGAACGAATGTTCCGACATTATTTTCATCGTATGCAATATTCCTGCATACAAGAAACGCCGCAGTGTTCGTTCCTCCAACCTTGATATTCATGAATTCTGAGACTCCCCCGCTGTTTGACGCAAGCGACACTCTGTCGGGATTGTCGGTGATGACTGACAGATATTCATCGCAACCCTCAGACATCGCAATGACATTTCCTTCCGCGTCAAGAATAACAGCGAGTTCGACATTCGGGTTACTCTGCTGATACGAATTCACGGAATTCTGAACATAGGTACTGATATCGTCAAGACGGTTATAATCCGGGTGATAAGGTCTGTCAAAAGGAGCCATAGACATTATCGCAGTATATGAAGAAATATCTTTATTTATGGCAATATTTCTGCCGTGGTTCTGTAATTCATTTACAAAGGAGCCGACCATCTCCGCCCTTGCCGAAGCGGAACTGCATATTACCTGCATCGCAGCGGAATCGACAGCATCCGAAGATTCTTTAAGAGCAACTATATTAAAAATTGCCACTGCAAGTAAAGCAATAAGCGCCATTGCAAGCGCAAATTTTGTTGTAATTTTCAGAATGTCGCCCCCTTTTCCCGTAAATATCAATATACACTCATACTCATCTTACATTATAATGCAAAAATAATGTTTTGTAAAGTGTTTTTTAAAATATTTTAACAAAATAAAATACCTTTTTTACAACAAAAGCCGTTTGGCATTATACATCCAAACGGCTTTGAAAAATATTATTCCTTTTTCTCGCTTTTAAGTTCATTAATAAAGAGGTACAGCATTCCCATCACAGTAAGAGCTGCAAAAAACAACGCTCCGCCTTTAAGCAGTGACAAAACCGTCAAGGGCTTTCTGTCACCGTCGTTATCATCGTTTAAAGATGTGACATCATTTTCGCCCGTTACAGAGGTTTCTGAAACGGTAGTTGTCGGCAGAGGCTCTTCTGTGGCGATAGATGTTACTGTGGTTGTATCGCCTGTACTTTCCGAAAACGAAAGCATGGGAGAGAGCGAAACGAGTACAACGCTGTAAGGTTCAAGCTCAACTGTGATCTCATCTCCGGATACAGCAAACGACTCGCCCTCTGTTATTTCAGGTCTGCCGTCGGAAAAACCGAAGGTCTTTGCCGATGTATATTTGTATTCGGAAGATATTTTTACATTTATGGTTTCTGTAAGGCTGTCGCTCTTATTCGCAAGGATTATGTTGAGAGTTCCCTCGTTGTCTATTGCCGCAAAGGAGGAGCAGAGTTCATTGTTGCTGTTATCGGACCTTACGCTGACATTACCGAAGTTTCCTCCGTTGCCGTCAAAATTTGTAAAAAGATTTATCGCGGAATACTGATATACTGTGTCCGCATTTCTTTCGGGAGAAAGACAAGCAAGGAACACGCCCTCTTCCGCAAAGCATCCGAGCGCTTCGACCTGTGCTATTCCTCCCGAGATGTTTCCGCCGCCGCCGAAATTATATTCGGTCAAAGAAAGCTTTGTTCCCGGATAATACTCGTTTATTGAAGCCTGAAGAGTAGGCAACAAGGGATAAAACTCCTTATATTCCCCGTCGTTTGTGTATGAACCGTCCCACAAAGCTCTGACGGACTGTATTCTGAGTTTATTTGCTTCGTCTGAATTATCTGAGATAATGTTCATTCCGTAAGAGGTTTTTTCATCGGGAAAATATTTTACATCAAGAACATCGATAAGACGGGCGCCCTTTGCCTTGGACTCTCTGTTTATGCTGTCAAGATAAAAATCAATAAACCAGCTGTATTCGTTCTTATATTTATTCCATCCT
>CAMGJS010000030.1 GCA_946056455.1 uncultured Clostridia bacterium
AAGGTCTATGAAATTAAAGACCGATACAGCTATAAACTGTATAAAATTCTTTATATATGCAATTTTTCACCGAAGGAGAATTATAAGAAATGTCACAGGATTACAACAGCACCCTTAATCTTCCCAAAACGGAATTTTCAATGAGGGGAAACCTTACACAAAAAGAACCTGCAATGCTTGAAGAATGGGCAAAGGACAGAACATATTACGAAATGATAGAGCATAACAAGGAAAAGCCTCTTTATGTTCTTCACGACGGACCTCCGTATGCAAACGGCGATATTCATATGGGTACCGCGCTCAACAAGGTGCTCAAAGATATCATCGTAAGATACAAGAATATGAACGGTTACTGCGCTCCGTATATTCCCGGCTGGGATACTCACGGATTGCCCATTGAGCTTAAAGCAATGAAGGAAATCGGCGTTGAAAACGGCGCTATTCCTCCCGTTGAGCTCCGCGACCATTGCCGTGACTATGCTCTTAATCAGGTTGAAAACCAGAAGAAGCAGTTTGTCCGCCTTGGTGTATGGGGTGACTTTGATAATCCTTATCTTACCTTAAAGCCTGAATTTGAGGCAAGAGAGATTGAGATTTTCGGCGATATGTTTGAAAAGGGATACATCTATAAGGGACTTAAACCTGTTTACTGGTGCCCCGATTGTCAGACAGCTCTTGCCGAGGCCGAGATAGAATACGCAAACGACCCCTGCCATTCTATCTATGTAAAATTCAAGGTAACAGACGACAAGGGCAAGTTTACCGCTATGGGACTTGACCTTGACAAGACATACTTTGTCATCTGGACAACTACCACCTGGACACTTCCCGGAAACCTTGCAATATGCTTAGGTCCCGAATACGAATATACAGTTGTTCAGGCAAACGGTGAAAACTATATTATGGCGGCAGAGCTTGTAACTCCTACAATGAAAGCCGCAAAGATTGACGACTACACAACAACAGGCTCCTTCCTCGGAAAAGAGCTTGAATATATGGTTACAAAGCATCCTATTATGGACAGAACTTCGCTTGTAATCGTCGGCGACCATGTTACTCTTGAAAGCGGTACGGGTTGCGTTCATACTGCCCCAGGCTTTGGTGTTGACGACTTTGAGGTATGCAAGAAATACCCCGAAATCGGCATTGTCGTTCCCGTTGACTCAAAGGGCGTTCAGACAGCCGAGGCAGGCAAGTATGCAGGTCTTACCACAACCGACTCCAACAAGGTTATCGCACAGGACCTTGAAGACTGCGGAGCATTATTTGCTCTTGAAAAAATCGTTCACCAGTATCCTCACTGCTGGAGATGTAAAAACCCCGTTCTTTTCAGAGCGACAGAACAGTGGTTCTGCTCTGTAAAGGGCTTTAAGGACGACGCTATCAAGGCTATTGAAGATGTTCAATGGATTCCCGAATGGGGCGAGGACCGCATCAAAGGAATGGTAAGCGACAGAAGCGACTGGTGTATCTCCCGTCAGAGAACATGGGGAGTTCCCATTCCCGTTGTTTACTGCAAGGACTGCGGAAAACCCATTGTAAACGAAAAGACAATAAAAGCCGTTTCCGATATGTTCAGAAAGGAAGGCTCAAATTCCTGGTATATCCGCGACCCGAAGGAATTTATCCCCTCGGATGTTAAGTGTGAATGCGGATGCTCTGAATTTATTAAAGAAAAAGACATTTTCGATGTATGGTTTGACAGTGGTGTAACTCACGCCGCAGTTATGGAGGAAAGAGGCTACAACACTCCCGTTGACCTTTATCTTGAAGGTGCCGACCAGTACAGAGGCTGGTTCCAGTCGTCACTCCTTACTTCCGCCGCAACAAAGGGCAAGGCTCCCTATAAGGCAGTCTGCACTCACGGCTGGGTAGTTGACGGCGAGGGCAAGACTATGCACAAGTCGCTCGGCAACGGAGTTGACCCGAAGGAAGTTTACGACCAGTACGGTGCAGATATTCTTCGTCTTTGGGTAGCGTCATCGGATTATCACGCTGACATAAGAATTTCCAAGGAAATCCTGAAACAGCTTTCGGATACCTACAAGAAAATCAGAAATACCGCAAGATTTATCCTCGGAAACCTCGGTGATAATGTTGGCTTTGATGTTGAAAAGGACATTGTTGCCGTTGACGATATGCACGAAATCGACAAGTGGGCGCTCATAAGACTTAACGCTCTTATCGACAAGTGCAAGGCGGCTTATGACGCATTTGACTTCCACATCGTTGTTCACAGTATTCATAATTTCTGCGTAACGGATATGTCAAACTTCTATCTTGACATCGTTAAGGACAGACTTTACTGCACAGGCGAAAAGTCAGTAGACAGAAGAGCCGCGCAGACAGCTATGTACTACATTCTCAGCGCTGTTGCAAGACTTATCGCTCCCGTGCTTTCGTTCACGGCGGAGGAAATATGGAAGTATATGCCTCATTCCGCTTCGGACAACACAAGAAGCATTATGATGAACGATATGCCCACAAAGATTGAAGTAAATGTTGACAACGCATTCACAGAAAAGTGGGATATGGTTTATAATCTCCGTTCGGACGCTACAAAGGCTCTCGAAGCAAAGCGTGCAGAAAAGTTCATCGGTGCGTCGCTTGAAGCAAAGGTTATCATAAATGTCAATAACGACAGTGCAATGGCAGAAAAGCTCCGCGCTTATGCAGAAGAGCTCAAAAAGGTATTCATCGTTTCGGGCGTTGAAGTGACAGAAAACGCAAACGGCGACTTTGCAAGCGATTACTTTGCCGATAAGCTCACATACACAATAGCAAAGGCTGACGGCGACAAGTGCGAGCGTTGCTGGTCATACTCCGAAACAGTCGGAACTATTTCGGAACACCCGACACTTTGCGCTCGTTGTGCAGAAGAAGTAAATAAGTAATTTTTTTCAAAGGCGGTGTACCGAAAAATTCGCCGCCTTTGAGTTGGTTTAATTCATTTTCGGGGGAAGTATTTTGATAAGTATTATTTCTCTTATATCGGTTGCTGTTATCGTCGGGCTCGACCAACTGATAAAATGGCTTGTCCTTAAAAATCTTGAATTCAAAGGCTCTGTTCCGTTTATTCATTTTGGCGATGTCGAGATAATCAACCTTTCTTACCACAAAAATACAGGCGCCGCATTCAGTATTTTCAGCGGAATGCAGATTTTTCTCATAGTGGTGACATCGATTTTTATAATAGCGGGAATTTATGCGATAGTATCGGGCAAGGTCAGAAGACCATCGCTTGTTGCAAGCTTTACTCTCATTATCGGGGGAGGAATAGGCAACCTCATCGACCGTATCTTCCGAGGATTTGTCATCGACTATATTGAAATAAGGCTCTTTGACTTTGCTGTTTTCAATTTTGCCGACTGTTGTGTAATTATCGGAGCGGCGTTGTTCATAATCGTATATATCTTCTTTGATAAATCTAAAAAAGCCGAGCGTAAAAAGGAACTTTCAGAGAATGAGTGAGTTTGTTATCGGTGTTGAACACAAGGGCGAAAGGCTTGACAAATTTCTTTCTTCTCTTGAAGAATTAGACCTTACAAGAACTGCGGCTCAGAACCTTATTACAGATGGCTCTGTCACCGTTAACGGAAGAACAGTTGCCAAAAACTATGTTATTTCGGGTGACGAGGAAATTTCCGTCACCTTGCCCGAACCCACAACGCTTGACATCACGGCTGAAAATATCCCCATTGAAATTGTTTTTGAGGACGATTATCTGCTCGTTGTCAATAAGCCCAAGGGTATGGTAGTTCATCCTGCCCCGGGAAATTACAGTGGAACGCTTGTCAACGCGCTTATGTATCATTGCAAAGACCGTCTTTCCTCAATAAACGGAGTGATAAGACCTGGGATTGTCCACCGCATTGACAAAAACACAAGCGGGCTTCTTATTGTGGCAAAAAATGATGTCGCTCACCTTAAACTTGCCGAGCAGATAAAGGAACATTCTTTCACAAGAGAATATGAGGCGATTGTCTGCGGACGGCTGAAAGAAAGTTCGGGCACTATTGACGCTCCGATAGGGCGACACCCCGTTGACCGCAAGAAAATGTGCGTTACCGAGAAAAATTCAAGAAACGCTGTCACACACTATGAAGTTCTTGAAGAATACGAAAAACATTCCTATTTAAGACTAAAACTTGAAACGGGAAGAACTCATCAGATAAGGGTTCATCTTTCATATATCGGTCACCCCGTTTTGGGGGACGATGTTTACGGCAAACCGATTAAGGATTTTGAGGGACAATGCCTTCACGCAAGAAAAATAGGCTTTGTTCACCCTATAACCGATGAATATCTTGAATTTACAAGCGATTTGCCGCAGTATTTTGAAAATCAGCTCAGAAAATTAAGAATGAGAGGTTAATATGTTGAAATTTTCTGATTATATTCTTGTTACCGACCTTGACGATACACTTCTTACAAGAGATAAACGAATAACCGAACAAGACCTTAACGCTGTAAGGTATTTTGTCGAAAACGGCGGCTCGTTCACCGTCGCTACGGGGAGAGTTTACACCTCGGCAAAGCCGTATACAACTCAGCTTCCCATAAATCTGCCCGTTGTTCTTTATAACGGAGCGGTGATTTATGACGAAAAGAGCGGCAAGACGCTATGGAAGGAGCTTATCTGCGACGAGGCGGTAGGGTATATGAACGATATTCTGCAACGCTTTCCGCACCTTGGCTGTGAAATCGTCTGCGATAACGAAATCTTTATCAGAAAAGAGTCAAAAACTCTTGACGAAAAAATAAGGCTTGAAAATATTCCGTTCGGCTATTGCGATGAAAATTCGCTCCCGAAAGAAATAATAAAGATACTTGTTGTCGGCAAAAACGATGAGATTTCAGTCGCTTTGGAGGAAATAAAACAGCTCAGTTACCCCAAGGTGGATTTTCTTCTTTCCGCCCCTTATTACCTTGAAATGCTCCCGACGGGCGCTTCAAAGTGGGTAGGAATAAAGAATATGACAAAAATCCTTGGAATAGAGAATAAAAAAATCGTCTGCGCGGGCGACTTTGACAACGATATAGATATGATAAAAAATGCCGATATAGGCGCTACTGTTCCAAACGCGCCGCAAAGGGTAAAGGATATTGCGGATATAGTTCTTTCAAAGACCTCAAACGAGGGAGCTATTTCCGAACTCATAGAATACATTTCAAAACAGGAGGATGAAGCTAATGGACGAAATACTTAAAAAACAGCTTTCCATAACTGCCTGCAAGGTAAGAATGGGAATTATCGAGGGCGTTTACAACGCAAAATCGGGACATCCGGGCGGCTCTCTTTCTATTGCAGACCTTTTGACTTATCTTTACAGCGTAAAGATGAATGTTGACCCGAAAAATCCTAAAATGCCTGAAAGAGACAGACTTGTTCTTTCAAAGGGACATTGCGCTCCCGCACTTTATTCAATTCTTGCTGAGCGTGGATTTTTCCCCAAGGAAGAGCTTAAATCCCTCCGTCATATAGGAGCTATGCTCCAAGGACACCCCGATATGAAGGGTACTCCGGGTGTTGATATGAGTACAGGCTCGCTCGGACAGGGTATCTCAGCCGCTTGCGGAATTGCGCTTTCGGCAAAATTGTCCAATGACGCATATAAGGTATATGCCGTTCTCGGAGACGGTGAAACAGAAGAAGGTCAGGTGTGGGAGGCGGCTATGTTTGCCGCTCACAATAAGCTTGACAACCTTGTTGCGATAGTCGACTTCAACGGCTTGCAGATTGACGGCGCAGTAACAGATGTATGCTCGCCCGTTCCGTTGCCCGAAAAATTCTCGGCTTTCGGCTGGCATGTTATTACAATGGACGCTCACGATTTTGACGACATTGAAAGAGCGTTCAATGAAGCAGAAAAGATTTCGGGACAGCCCGTTGCTATTATTCAGAAGAGCACAAAGGGCAAAGGCGTTTCGTTTATGGAAAATCAGGTAAGCTGGCACGGTTCTGCTCCCAACGAGGAACAGTACAATCAGGCAATGAGCGAACTCAAAGCAAAACTTAGTGAATTGGAGGGCAACTAAAATGGCAGATATGGTAAAAATCGCAACAAGAGAAAGCTACGGCAACGCCCTTGCAGAGCTCGGAGAAAAGCTTGACAACCTTGTAGTTCTTGACGCTGACCTTGCCGCCGCTACAAAAACGGGTATCTTCAAGAAAAAGTTCCCCGAAAAGTTTATCGACTGCGGTATTGCAGAGGGAAATATGATGGGCATTGCGGCAGGTCTTGCAACAACGGGAAAGACTGTTTTTGCCTCATCGTTTGCTATGTTTGCGGCAGGAAGAGCCTTTGAGCAGGTAAGAAACTCGATAGGCTATCCTCATATCCCCGTAAAGATAGGCGCTACTCACGCAGGTATATCTGTCGGTGAGGACGGTGCTACTCATCAGTGCAACGAAGATATCGCCCTTATGAGAACAATCCCCGGAATGACAATAATAAATCCTGCCGACGATGTTGAGGCTAAGGCGGCAGTGTTTGCGGCGGCTGAATTCAATGGCCCCGTTTATATGCGCTTCGGCAGACTTGCAACTCCTGTTTTCAACAACCCCGATACTTATAAATTTGAAATAGGCAAGGGAGTTCTTCTCAAAGACGGCACCGACATCACCATCATCGCAACAGGTCTTATGGTCTATGAGTCGCTTCTTGCGGCAGAAGAACTTGCAAAGCAGGGAATAAATGCAAGAGTAATCAACATCCACACAATAAAGCCTATTGATAAGGACATTATCATCAAGGCGGCAAAGGAAACAAAGAAAATCGTTACCGTTGAAGAACACAGCATAATCGGCGGACTCGGAAGTGCGGTTGCCGAAGTTGTAACGGAAAGCTGTCCCGTTCCCGTTATCAGAATAGGCGTTAACGACAAGTTCGGACATTCGGGACCTGCAAAGGACTTGCTCAAAGAGTTCGGTCTTTGTTCCGAAAATATTATAAATACAGTTAAATCTGCGCTTTAATTTTGCAAAAATCTTGCTTGTCTTTCGTTGTCAGTGCTCCTCACGGTGCATATAGCACAGTTTCGGAGCACTTCCTAGAAATACAAGCAATCTTTTTGCAAAACGCGAAAACGAAAATACGCTCATTAGAAACAAAGGCATTTAAAATACCTGCGTTCTAATGAGCGTTTCTGTTTTTTTATTGGGAGTGGAAATGATAAAGGGTAGTTTTGCAATGGAGCAACAAAGTAATCGCGAATGGACTAAAACGCACGGATTTTTGCGTAATAGCAAAAATCCCAGCCTCCACGCAGTGGACAATTTTTTGCCTTCTTTTTTGTTGTCAAAAAAGAAGGTCGCCCTCCGCAGAGGGCGAAACCACCTGCGTGCAAAGCACGCTTAAACGGTATCTTCCGATACCCTTTCTCTTATTCCTTCAAAAGCCTCTCGTCGCAATACTCACATTCAAGAGTATCTCCCGTTCCGATAAAGCTCTTCGGCAGATAATTTTCAAAATTAGTAATACACTTCGGGTTTTTACAGCTTACCCCCGTGTGACATTTTCCTTTAAGTAACGCCTGACCTGCGTTGTCCTGCAACATTGTCAGTATCAGAGCCATTCTTATGTAAACTCCGTTCTTTGCCTGCTCAAAATAAATCGCCCTCGGGTCGTCGTCTACATTAACAGCGATTTCGTCAACTCTCGGCAACGGGTGAAGAACGATAAGGTCCTTTTTGCCAAGGCTCATCTTTTTGCTGTCAAGGACATATATATCCTTCTGCGCAAGATATTCCGCCTCCGACGCAAATCGCTCCCTCTGTATCCTTGTCATATAAAGAACATCGAGCATCGGAATAGCCTCTTCAAGCGAAGTCATCTCAATGAACTTTGAGTTGGAAGCAGTGAGAATATCCTTTATATAATGCGGAAGACGAAGCTCCTTTGTTGAAATAAGTACAAATGTGTTGTTTTTATAGCAGGAAAGCGCTTTGAGAAGCGAGTGGACAGTTCTGCCGTTTATCAGATCTCCGCATACTCCCACGGTGAGCCCCGATAACCTCTGCTTTTTCTCTGAAAGGGTAAGAAGGTCGGTGAGTGTCTGCGTTGGGTGAAGATGTCCGCCGTCGCCTGCGTTTATGATAGGGCAGTCCGCAGTAAGAGCCGCCGCCTTTGCGGAGCCCTCCTTGGGATTTCTTATAACGAGAATGTCCGCATAGCTTGAAACTATCTTTGTTGTGTCTTTGAGGTTTTCGCCCTTTGCAACAGATGAACTGTCGGGGTTGTCAAAGCCTATAATTCTTCCTCCAAGCCTTAACATCGCCGTCTGAAAAGACATCTGCGTTCTTGTTGAAGGCTCATAGAATAAAGTAGCCATAATTTTTCCGTCGCAGGCTTTCGAGTATTTTTCGGGATTTTGCTTTATATCCTTGCCGAGCTCAATCAGCTTGTCCCACCAGGAAATAGGGAAATCGTTGAGGTCGATAAGGTGACGGAATTGTGAAACCATAAGTAATGCTCCTCTGTCAAAAATATTCTCTCTATATTTTATCAAGTTTTTTTAAAAAAAACAAGCAATTTTTTATTTTTTGTGTTATAATGTATTTTAGAACG
>CAMGJS010000031.1 GCA_946056455.1 uncultured Clostridia bacterium
GCGTGGATATTTCTGCGGCGTGGGGCTTGTTTTTTCTATCACGATAAGTTGGCGCATGTCTCCCGACGGGAGCGAATAGTTCCACGTGGAACATATTTTCCCACCGAGGATTTTTACAGCATTTTCGGCACTTTCTGCATTTTCGTTAGGACCTTTCATTGCAAGGAACTTCCCTCCGACCTTGACAAACGGCAGACAATACTCACACAAAACGGGCAACGGAGCAACCGCACGAGCCGTAGCTATATCAAACTTTTCCCGGAGCTTTTCGTTTTTTCCGCCGTCCTCTGCTCTGCTATGAATACAGTTTGCCGAAAGTCCGAGCTTTTCTGACACCTCGTTAAGAAAATTTATTCTCTTATTAAGGCTGTCAAGTAGGGTGATTTCAATATCAGGGCGAAAAATTTTCATCGGAATAGCAGGAAAACCTGCACCCGTGCCTACATCAATCAAAGTTGTTCCACGTGGAACGTCTATTTTTGTGAGAGGGAGAACACTGTCCAGAAAATGCTTTTCGGCAATTCCGTCATCGTCCGTAATCGCCGTAAGATTGATTTTTTCGTTCCACTCAACAAGCATTTTTGCATAGAGCGAGAATTTGTCAAGCTGTTCATTGGAAAGTGCGAGGTTCTGCTCCCCAAAAAGCGTTTTCAGCTTAGCTTTCATTTCTGTTTTTTCCCCCTAACCACACAAGAAGTACCGAAATATCAGCAGGTGAAACCCCCGAAATTCTGCCTGCCTGAGCAACGCTCAACGGCTTGACGCGGTTAAGCTTTTCAATCGCTTCAAGACGAAGTCCACGAATTTTGCTGTAATCAAGGTCCTCGGGGAGCTCTTTTTTCTCAAGCTTTCGCATCTGCTCAATCTGCTCGTTCTGCTTTGCAATATAGCCGTCGTACTTGATTTTCAGCTCGACCTGCTCTTTTATTTCATAGGGGAGCTCTTCTCTGCCCTCGTCAAAGGTTGCAAAATCGGCATAAAACATCTGCGGACGACGAATAAGGTCACAAAGCCGAACACCCGTCGTTATCGGAGAAGTTCCACGCGAAACAAGAAGTTCGTTGAGTTTTTCGGAAGGTCTGATCGTAGTTTTTTTCACCCTTTGCAATTCCGTAGCAATCATTTCCTCTTTTTTAAGAAAATCCTCGTAGCGTTCTTTCGATATAAGTCCGACCTTGTAGCCAATCTTAGTAAGACGCTCATCTGCGTTGTCCTGACGGAGAATAAGGCGATATTCACTGCGAGAAGTCATCATTCTGTAAGGGTCGGAGCAACCCTTTGTCACAAGGTCGTCAATCAGTGTTCCGATATATGAGGAGGCTCGGTCAAGCACGAGCATTTCCTCATTTTTTACCGATTTTGCGGCATTTATACCTGCGATAAGTCCTTGCGCCGCCGCTTCTTCATACCCCGAAGTCCCGTTGAACTGCCCTGCCCCGAAAAGTCCCTTAACGCACTTCATTTCAAGGGTAGCGCGCATAGCAACGGGGTCCACGCAGTCGTACTCAATAGCGTATGCAGGGCGCATTATCTCCACATTTTCAAGTCCCTTGATAGTCCGCAAAAATTTCAGCTGAACATCCTCGGGTAAGGAGGACGACATTCCCTGCAAGTAATACTCGTCGGTGTCAAGTCCCATCGGCTCTATAAAAAGCTGGTGACGGGGCTTTTCTGAAAATCGCACTATTTTGTCCTCGATTGACGGACAGTATCTCGGACCTACACCCTCTATTTTTCCGCTGTAAAGAGGACTGCGGTGAAGATTTTCACGGATAACGCGGTGCGTTTCCTCGTTTGTATATGCAATGTAACAGGACACCTGATTATGAAGTCCCTCTCTGTCGGTTTCAAAAGAAAAGGGCTGAATATCCTCGTCGCCGTCCTGTTTTTCGAGCAAATCAAAGTTTATGCTGCGCTTGTGAACTCTTGCGGGAGTGCCCGTTTTAAACCTGCGCATAGGAAGTCCCAACGCTTTCAGGCTGTCTGTGAGGAGCATAGGTGCAACAACATTGTCCGCTCCGCTCTGATATGAGCTCTCGCCGATATGGATAAGTCCACGCAGATATGTCCCCGTAGCGAGAACAATCGCCTTGACCTTATACACCGCACCAAGCTTTGTCACAAGTCCCGTCACACTGCCGTCCTCGGCAAGAATTTCAGCGACCTCCGCCTGCTTGATGTCCAGAAGCGGAGTTTTTTCGCACACGCTTTTCATATAGGTGTGGTATTTCACTCTGTCCGCCTGAACACGCAGGCTATGAACAGCAGGTCCCTTTCCTGCGTTAAGCATACGGCTCTGGATAAAGCAAGCGTCCGCCGCCCTGCCCATCTCTCCACCGAGAGCGTCAACCTCACGAACAAGGTGCCCCTTTGCCGTTCCGCCTATGGAGGGGTTGCAGGGCATATTCGCAATGGTGTCGAGAGATATGGTGAAAAGCGCAATTTTACAGCCGAGCCTTGCCGCCGCAAGCGCCGCTTCTACCCCTGCGTGACCTGCTCCGACCACGGCTATATCGTAATTTTCCATCTCATAATTCATAGTGAAAACTCCGTTTATACAAATTGTTCCACGTGGAACACTTTTAATTTCTCTTAAATTTCCGTTTGAAAAAAGATTGTGTGTATTTCAAGGCAAACGAGCGAAGGAATACACAGGTATTTCGAGCGAGTTTAACACAGAAATACATATACATACAAGATTTTTTCAAGCCTTTTATTTTCCTACACAGAAGTGAGAGAATACCTCGTCCACAACTGCGTCGGTGACCTTTTCTCCCGAAAGCTCCAAAAGTGCCGACAAAGCCTCGTCCAGAATAACGGTGAGAGCGTCAAGGGTTTCTCCTATTGAAAGAGCCGGCAAAGCCTCGTTAAGCGACAGCAAAGCCTTGTCGATACAGCGTTTCTGCCGTTCGTTCGCTATAAGTCCTGCCGACAAATCAAGGGTGGTGAGGGACAAAACCTCGGATATTCTCCGTTCAAGGTCTTTAATTCCCTCGCCCGTTTTTGCCGAGATAAACACGGGTTCACCGAGTACGTTCTCTACCTTTTCAATGTCGATTTTTCGGTCTTTTTCGCACTTATTGATAATAGCAATGGTGCGCTTGCCCGATACCTTTTCTATTATCGAAAGGTCCTCGTCGGTGAGAGGCTCCGAGCTGTCAAATATTGCCAGAATTAAGTCCGCCTCGTCAAGCTTTTTGATAGACCGTTCAACGCCGATACTCTCCACAACATCGTCTGTCTGACGAATACCTGCCGTATCCGAAAGGCGAAGAAGTGTATCTCCCACAAGGGCGGTTTCCTCGACAATATCTCTTGTAGTGCCCTCAATGTCGGTGACGATACTGCGCTCATATCCCAGAAGATAATTCATCAGCGTGGACTTTCCCACATTCGCTCTGCCGACAATCGCCGTGTCCGCGCCGTTTCTTATAATTCTGCCGCTGTCGTATGTCTTTGAAAGGGCAGAAAGTTCGTCATAAATCGAGCTTAATGTGTCCGACAAAACCTGCGGTTCAAGTGCGTCTATGTCCTCCTCGGGATAATCCACCCACGCGGCAAGCTCGCCTAAAATCCCCACAAGCCTTTTTGTCACTCCCGAAATTTTTTTGTATAACGCACCCTCTTTTGCCGAGTGAGCAGCCTTTCTCGCTTGCTCTCCGCTTGCAGAGATAATGTCGATAACGCTTTCTGCCTCGGTGAGAGTAAGCTTACCGTTTAAAAATGCGCGCTTTGTGAATTCGCCTGCTTCTGCAAGCTCTGCCCCCGAAGATACCGCCGCCGACAGAACTTTTTTTGCAACGAACACTCCGCCGTGACAAGAAATCTCGGCAACATCTTCGCCAGTATAGCTTTTTGGTGCACGAAAGACAGAAAGCACTCCGTCGTCAATTTCTTCTCCGTCGGACATTATCTTTCCGTAAGCCGAGGTATAGCCTTTCATCTCTGTGGCAACCTTGCCCGAAACGGACTTGAAAATCTTATCGGCAACGGTGAGCGCATTCTCTCCGCTTATTCTTATAACGGCTATTCCGCCTTGTGCAAGAGGGGTTGAAATTGCCGCAACTGTTGACATATAAAGTCCTCCTAAAAAACGGCTTGACAGAGTATGCCAAGCCGAAAATTTTAGTCTATGATGATTTTGCCGTAAAGCGCGGTAGAGTCCATCTCGTCCTCGGGCTTTGGCTTGGGAGCAGGCTTTTTGTAGTCCTTTTCAAAAGATGTCTTTAAATCAAGCGCTCTTGCGGGCTGACCGTTTCTTCTTCCGCCACGCTTGTTGTATCCGCCCTTGCGGTCGTTTCTCTCACGGGGAGGACGAGGGTTGTCGGAAGAAATGATAACCTTTCTGTAAGGCTCCTCGCCCACAGACTTTGAAGAAACGCCCTCAATTTCTGTTATAACCGAATGGATAATTCTTCTTTCATAGGGGTTCATAGGTTCCAGAGCGGCTGTTCTGCCGTTCTTTTTAACGCTTGCGGCAATCTTCTTTGCAAGCTCTTCCAAGGTCTGCTTTCTCTTTTCACGGTATCCGCAGGAGTCAACGGTAATTCTGTAATAGTCCTTTGAATTTTTGTTGCAGATAGTTGACGCCAAATACTGCAAAGCGTCAAGAGTATCTCCTCTTCTGCCGATAACAGCGCCTGTTTCGTTGCCGACAATGTCAATGGAGGCGCCGTCCTCTGTTTCTGTTACTGAAAGAGTTGCTTCAACTCCCATTTTTTCAAGGACATCGGCAATATACTTTTCAGCCGCTTTATATCTTGGAGGATTGTATTCCGCCTTGATTTTTGCCTCTGACTTTATCTTTCCGAAAAGACCTTTCTTAGCCTCCTCGATAACCTCATACTTTACTTCGTCGGCGCTTATTCCGAACTCAGCCGCCGCCATAGCAACAGCCTCTTCAACCGATTTTGCACTGAAAATCTGTTCCATAAAAATTCTCCTCTCCTTTACTTATCGTCATCGTGTTTTATTTCGATACCAAGGTCCTCGGCAGAAACCTCGTCCTTGTATTTCTCTTCCATACGCTTTCTTGCGTCGGCAATAATCTTACTTTCAAGGTCCTTTTGCATAGACTTTGAAATCTTTATGTTTCCGTCCTCATCTCTGGGGAGCTCTTTTTTTGTCGCTTCATCAAGGTTTCTTGTGGGGTTGTTGAGCTTTTTCTGCTCCTCTAACATAGCAAGCTGTTTTTCATACATTCTTTCCATGTATCCCTTGCCCTTTTTCTTCTTCTTCTTTTCCTGATCCTTCTTGACAAGCTGTGCTACCTTTTCGGGCGTATAGATTTTGTTAAGAACAATCTGCTGGAAGAATGAAAATACCGACTGGCATATCCAGTAGTAACCTACGGCCATAGGGAACGAACGGGCGATAAATACCGAGATGATAGGCATTATATAAAGCGACAATGTCATAGCGTTCATTGAGCTGTTCATTTCGGGATTTGTCTTTTTCTGCTGTGCCTGTGTGTAAATCATAACAAGGAGCTGTGACACACCCGCAAGAACGGGAATGAGCAACGCAGGCCATGTCCATGTGGGGTTTACGCCAAGGTCAAAGATACCGAGCAAATTCATATCAAAGCTTCCCACAGCGTCAACAAAGCCCGGGATATTTGCGAATGCGTCGGGGTTGTGGTTATAAGCCTGAATGATAAAAAGCTGTGACTGATAGTTCTTTGCAAGGTTGTCTGCGTTCTTTACTGCCGTTGCCCATGCCTCGCCGTTTGCCTGCGCCGCAACGATAACATTCTGTGCTGCGAGTGTAGCCTCGGTGACAATGTTCTTTGAAAAGTGCATAATGTGGGTAAGCGGTCTGTAAACAACATCGATGATACCGAAAAGCACGGGGAACTGAATTAAAAGCGGCAGACAGCTCGACATAGGGTTTATGCCCTCTTCGGCATAGAGCTTCATCTGCTCCTCCTGCAACTTTTCGGGGTTGTTTGCGTATTTCTTTTGAAGAGCCTGCAACTTCGGCTGAAATGCCGACATCATAGCGGTGTTTTTCTGCTGTTTAACGCTTAACGGAAAAAGCAGAATTTTTGTCACGAATGTGAAAAGAAGAATTGCAACACCGTAATTCTTAACAAGAAGATATATCCCCCACATAATAAATCCCAAGGGATATCCGAATATTTCATAAATTAACTGCATCTGTTTACTCCTGATTTTTTATTTTTCTTTTCGGGAACATGGTCAATTCCGCCAAGGCTCCATGGGTTACAGCGAAGTATTCTTTTAAAGGCAAGCCAGCCACCGTAGAATATCCCGAACCGTTCAATAGCGGTCAGAGCGTACTGCGAGCAGGTGGGATAATATTTACAGCAGGGCGGTTTTAAGGGCGATATAAACTTGCGGTAGAAGATTATCGGCAATGAAAAAACAAAACGGATAGCTTTTTTAATTCTTTCCATCTGCTTTTTTTCCTCCCGACAGCATAAAGGGCACCGCTTTTTTATCAAAAAACGAGGCTATCTGATAGGACTTTACTTCCGCCGCGGCTTGTCTTGCAACAATTATAATATCGTATCCTTTCGGGAACTTATCCCTTGTCTTATCATAAGCCGCTCTGATAACCCGTCTTGCTCTTGACCTTTTTACTGCGTTGCCGACCTTTTTTGTCGTGGTGATACCCACTCTGTTTTCACCTTTGCCGTTCGGCTTGAAGTAGACGACAACCGCTCTTCCCGCAATGTATTTTCCTCTTTTATAAAGGGTCAAAAAAACCTTGTTCTCTTTAATAATTTCTTTTTTCTGCATATTTCAAAGAAAAAGACCGCAAAGTCCCCACAAGCCAAAATCCCCAAAATAAAATATGCGGCACAACGAATAAATTCGCCACGAGGATGCCTGTGTAGACTGCGGTCAGGTCGTTATCGCATCTGCGATTGCTTCAATTAGTAGGTGAGCTGCTTTCTGCCCTTTGCACGGCGTCTTGCAAGAACCTTTCTTCCGTTTGCTGTTGCCATACGGCTTCTGAAACCGTGAACCTTCTTTCTGTGAAGCTTCTTGGGCTGGTATGTTCTTTTCATTCTTTTTCCCTCCTTGAAAGACCGATTTTATATATATCGGCATAAAGATAATTTCACAATTATATATTGTATACTACGGTGACGCTTAATGTCAAGCCTTTTTCTGCGGATTTTTTCTTTTCGTTAATTTTGCGCTTTGTGACGCTTTATCTTTTGTGCAAACTGCAAAAGATAGTCTTGATATTTGGATAAAACCGTGGTATAATTTATCTTGCAACGCGCCCGTAGCTCAGATGGATAGAGCAATAGCCTCCGACGCTATGTGCCGCCGGTTCGACTCCGGCCGGGCGCACCAGGCGCACTTTTAAGTGCGCTTTTATTTTGCCCTTTTGCTGGCACGCACAAAACAAAAAGGCACCTTGCGGTGCCTTCTTTTATTATTCCTCCTCGGGAATATGCTTTTCTGCAATTTTTGCAATAACGGGAATTTTCACGATTTTTCCCGAAAATGCCATAAAAATAAGTATCACAAAAATAATCGTTTCAGCAAAGCTTACAAACTCCGTAACCTTTGCGATGCCCGTTGAACCGCCTGCCATAATAGAGCCGACCTTGTCGCTGATTTTATAGATAAGCCCCACAAGGTCGCCGAAAAAATCGCCTATCCAACCCATAATTATTTTTATTATGAGGAAGAAAACCGAAAGGCAGAGCGACTGCAAAGCGTTCACTTTGATAACTCTTTCAGCCGAAAAGGCGAGCGTGAATACAAAGAAAATTATCATTGCGGTCATACTTAAATATCCGCAAAGATAGCCGACAGCCGAAAGCGCGCCGACAGTTATTCCGAATTTTGTCTTGTCCATAAAAAGTCTCCTTTTAAAATATATTATCACAATTTTAATCCAAAAAACCCTTTATGTCAATAGAATAATGAGCGTTTTTCAGCATATATTTCATATTAGAGGTGAGAGTATTGAAAAGCGCGGGATTATTTTTAAAAAGGGTTGCCGTTCTTTCGGCGGTAACTGTTGCACTGCCGTTTCTTTCGGTATGGATACAGCGCGATATTCCGCAGATTTTTGCAGAAAGCGGAGAATTTTTTTCTCTTGACGACGGAGATAATTCCGACGACGAAAACGGCTACACCATAACTTTTTTTGAAAACGAAATGCTCTCATACGGCTCACCCGTTGACGAAACAAAAATAACCCCCCATATTTCAGAAAAAAACACCTCGGAAGGTCCGCTCCCATACCCTCTGACGCTCGAAAACAAAAGCGGA
>CAMGJS010000032.1 GCA_946056455.1 uncultured Clostridia bacterium
ACTGTTGAGTGTTTTATACGGGGTGAACTTTATTCTCGGTGTTCGCCTGAGTTCTGTCGATGCCGTACTTCTTGTTTCTTCTCTTTTCAAAGAATTTGGGAGCAACCTGCGGGAACATTGCGTAGCTGAGAACATCTTCTTCCTGCTCTACCCATTCTTCACATTCCTCACGGAGCTTGTCAAGCTCGGGTGCGATATTGTCGGCAGGACGGCAGGTGATGGGAGCCTCGCCCTTGAGAATCTTCTCACGGAATTCGTCGCTTATCTCAACGGGAGTTTTGCCGTATTCGCCCTTAACGAGAGCCTTGAATTCCTTGGTTACTGTCTTATATCTTTCACCGTTGATAACATTGAACACTGCCTGTGTTCCGACAATCTGTGATGTAGGTGTTACAAGCGGAGGGAAGCCTGAGTCCTTACGGACGCGGGGAACTTCCTGAAGAACCTCGGTGAGCTTGTCTTCTTTTCCTGCCTGTTTAAGCTGAGAAAGAAGATTTGAAAGCATTCCTCCGGGAACCTGATAAATAAGTGCGTTAGCGTCGGTAGCAAGCATCTTGGGATCAAGAAGTCCGCTCTTGATGTACTTGGCTCTGAGTCCCATAAAGTAGTCTCTTATCTCGTTGAGAAGGATAAGGTCAAGACCTGTATCGTATTCCGTTCCGCTGAATGCGGCAACGATGGATTCTGTGGGAGCGTGAGATGTGCCGAGTGCCAGAGGCGACATAGCTGTGTCCACAATGTCACAACCTGCTTCAACAGCCTTTATTGTGCACATTGAGGCAAGTCCCGATGTGTAGTGAGTGTGAAGCTGAATAGGAATCTTAACTGTTGCTTTAAGGTCCTTGACGAGCTTTTCTGTATTATAGGGAGTAAGAAGAGCCGCCATATCCTTGATGCAGATCGAGTCTGCTCCTGCGTTTTCTATTTCTTTTGCATAGTTGCAGTAATATTCGTTTGTGAAAACCTCGCCCGTTGTATAAGAGATAGCAACCTGAGCGTGTGCGCCCTCTTTTTTAGCCGCCTTGATAGCGGTCTGCAGGTTTCTGATATCGTTGAGAGCGTCAAAGATACGGATAATGTCGATACCGTTTGCTACTGCCTTCTGAACGAAATATTCAAGAACATCATCGGCATAATGACGATAACCGAGCATATTCTGTCCTCTGAAAAGCATCTGTAATTTTGTATCGGGCATAAGGTTTCTGATGATGCGGAGTCTGTCCCAAGGGTCTTCATCGAGAAAACGCAGGCAGGAGTCGAATGTCGCTCCTCCCCACACTTCACAGGAATGGAAGCCGACTTCGTTCATCTTGGGAAGAATGGGTATCATATCCTCGATGGGCATACGGGTAGCGATAAGGGACTGGTGAGCGTCACGCAGGACCGTTTCGGTGATTTTTAATTTAGCCATTTTCGTTCCGCCTTTCTATGCTACTGAATAACAACGAGAACATCGTTGGAGTTTACTGTGTCGCCCTTCTTGACATTGATAGCGGCTACTTTTCCTCCTACTGTTGCAGGAATGTCGTTTTCCATCTTCATTGCTTCGAGAACGAGAAGAACCTGACCTTCTGAAACTTCGTCGCCGACATTTACCTTAACATTGAGAATGTTTCCGGGCATAGGAGCTGTAACCTTTGTTCCTTCAACATTGGCAGCAGGTGCAGGAGCTGCGGCAGGTGCAGGTGCGGCTGCGGGAGCTGCGGCAGGAGCGGGTGCTGCTGCGGCAACAGGCGCTGATGTTCCGCCGATTTCTTCAACTGCTACATCGTATGCTTTTCCGTTTACAGTAATATTAAATCTTTTCATAATAATTTACCACCTATTCTGTTATTTTACAAAGGCATATTGCTATGTTTCTTGGAAAGTCTTGTTACTCTCTTGCCCGAAAGGACATCGAGTGCCGAGATTATTCTTGCGCGGAGCTCAGCAGGCTCAATAACATCGTCAACTGCGTTCTTCTCTGCGGCTGTAATCGCAGAAGCTTCGTTTGCGATGTATTCATCGGCAAGCTCTTTTCTCTTTGCGGCGGCGCTTTCTGCGCCCTTTAACTTATCATGGCTCAAAAATTCAACTGCTGTTTCGGGAGCAAGCGGAGTGATAACTGCGTCTGCAAGAGCGAAAATCATATCGGAGTTGGAATTCTTGCCAGAAAGAGCAACGAACACGGGTCCGTAAGCCTTGCCTGTGATAACGGAAACCTTGACTGTTGTTGCCTCGGCATAAGCGGAAGCGAGCATTGTCATATTTCTGATGCTTCCTGCAATCTCTGCGGCGGAACCGCTCTCAAAGCCTTCGCTGTCGATAAGAGTTACAACGGGGATTGAGAAAGCGTCGCAGGTTCTGACAAATCTTGCAAGCTTTGCGCAATCGTCGGCATTAAGCTTCTGTGCTGTCTTATTCGTTGCGGCAAAACCTACTGTCGCTCCCTGAACGGAGCCGAAAGCGGTGTATGCGGCAAGTCCGAAATCCTTTGAAATTTCAATAACGCTGTCAGCGTCGGCAATAGAAGCAACTGCCTTTTCTGCGTCTGTCGAGAAGGCTGTTGCAGGTTCGTCAAATTCAAAGAGAGGAACGGGTGAAAGGTTGTTTGCAGGGAGAATTGAAACAAGCTTTCTTGCTGTTTCAACGGCTGACTTGTCATCGTCGCATACTATCGAGGCTGTTCCCGATTTAGCGGCGCTTTCTGCCGTGCCTGCGTCCTTATCGAAAGGAGGAGCCATAAAAAGCTCGGCGTCCTTTGACATAATCACAAAGTCGGAAGAGCAGGCTATCATTGCGGCGCTTCCTGCACAAGTTCCCGCAATAACGGAAATCTGGGGTACAACGCCTGAAATGTTGCTTGCCCATTTAAGCATATCGCCATAAGCGGAAAGAGCGTCCGCTCCGCCGTCAATAAACGCTCCGTTGGAGTCGTGTATTCCGACAACGGGTGCGCCTGTCTTTGCGGCAAGTTCATAGACCTTGGCAATTTTCTTTGCGTGAGCCTTGCCTACTGCTCCGCCCTTTATATTTTTATCCTGCGAAAAAGCATAGACGGGGTTGCCCTCGACAAATCCATAGGCTGTAACAACGCCCGAAAGATTGTCGTTTTCTTTTGTAAAAGCGTTAAGCTCGGTGAAAGAACCGTCGTCAAAAAGATATGTAAGTCTTTTTCTCGCATCGGAATTCTCATTGGCTCTTCTGAGTTCTGAAAGCTTAGTGCTCTGGGAATTCATAGTTTTATCCTCCTCAATTAAAAATATACCAGTTAATATTATACCATAAATGTCAAATTTCTGCAATAGTTATTTTTAAATTATTTTTTGCAGTTTTCGCATCCTCCCATAACGGAAGCTATGGAAGAAAGGTTGCCGTTTCCATCGCAAAGGTGAAGTCTTTTGGCAATCTCAATATATTCGTCGGCAAAATGAGCTTTGTCTATTCCTATAAACGAGGCTTTGAAAAGCGCCGTTCTTATTATGCCGTCGCAGAGATAAAGGTCGTCGTTCCATTGGAGCTTATGGATAAAAACTGTGCCGTCCGAAACGGAGTAGACGCAGAAGCCATCTACCTTATCGCCCGTTACCGCCTCGATGATAACGGGGTATTCTATCCCCGAAATAATATCCTCATAGCCGTTTGTATCCTTGCGCTGATGTATTTCAAGCATATTAACCCTCTTTTCCGATAGCGTTGCGCATAGCGCGGAGTTCCTCGGCGGTAAGTTCTCTGTATTCTCCCGGCTTTAACATTCCGAGGCGGAGAGGTCCTATTGCAACACGACGAAGTCTTGCAACTTCAAGACCTAATTCCTCGCACATTCTTCTTATCTGACGGTTTCTGCCCTCAAAGATTGTTATTCTGAAAACCGAGCGCTCTTTTTCCTGCGAAAGAACATTGACTATTGCGGGAGCGGTCATTTTTCCGTCAAGGACAACGCCCTCGGAAAGAGCCACAACCTGCTCGTCGGTGAGAGATGAACGGACGGTCACGCGGTAGGTCTTGCCGATATGCTTTGAGGGGTGCATAATGTTGTTGGCAAAGTCGCCGTCGTTGGTGAGGAGAAGAAGTCCCTCGGAATTGCGGTCAAGTCTGCCCACGGGATAAACACGCTCGTCAATGCCGTCAAGAAGCTCCGTAACGCACTTTCTGTCAAGCTCGTCGGACATTGTTGTGACATAACCTCTCGGCTTATTGAGCATAATGTAGTATTTTTTTCTTTTCTTGACATAGGGGATTTTATCCTCGCCGACGGTTATCAAGTCTCTGCCGGGGAGAGCTTTATCTCCCAAGGAGCAGGGGTGTCCGTTAACGCGGACTTTGCCGTTTTTGATATATTCCTCGGCTTTTCTTCTTGAACAATAGCCTGAGTCGGCTATGATTTTTTGTATTCTTATCTTTTCCAAAAAAATTCTCCGTCCTGTATTATTTTAACAGCCGTCGTTGACTTCAAGGTCGTGGGAGGCGTAAAGATTTTCTGTGAAAATATTTTCTCCGTTGACGCTGTATTCTATACTGCCTATTTTATCCCCTTTTTTAACGGGGGCATAGACAAATTTAGGGGTGAGTACTTTTACTTCAAGCTTTGAAAATTCGCCGTTCTGCAAAGGGATTATTCCGTTTGTATCGGAACAAAGGGTGAGGGTATCCTCTCTTGCTCCGACAACGGGAACTTTTTTTGCGTAGGGTGAAAGTCCCACCGAGTAGTTTTTCAACTTTTTAAAGCCGTAGTCGAGAAGCTTTGTGTGGTCGTTCCAGTCGTCAGGGGCGCTGAGTGTGACACAGATAAGGGTTACTCCGTTCTTTTCTGCCGCAGAGATAAGGCATCTGCCCGCATTATCGGTAAAGCCTGTTTTCACTCCGATACAGCCGTCATACATTGAAAGCAGTTTGTTGGTGTTTTTGAGCGTTCTTCTGTAAGGCGGATTGCCGTATTCGAGAGTTATTTCTGTTTGAGAGCAAATCTTTGCAAAGTCGGGGTTTTTGAGAGCCTCTCTTGTAAGGAGAGCCATATCGTAGGCGGTGGAATGGTGGTTCTCGCCGTCAAGTCCCGACGGGGTTTCAAAGCAGGTATTTTTCATTCCAATCTCCTCTGCCCTTTTATTCATCATATCGGCAAAGGCTGGAAGACTGCCTGCAAGCTTTATTGCCGTTGCGTTTGCGGCGTCGTTGCCCGACGGAAGTAACATTCCTGTGCAAAGAGCGCGCTTTGTGACAATGTCGCCCTCTACAAGTCCCATAGAAGAGCCCTCGGTCTTGATAGCCTCGCTGTCAACGACAAATTCTGTATCAAGGTCGCCGCTTTCAAGGCAAAGGAGCGTAGTCATAATCTTTGTTGTACTTGCCATTGCCCTTTGTTCGTTTTCGTTTCTGGCATAAAGCACTCTGCCCGTAACGCTGTCGATAAGAACGGCGCTTTTTGCGGAAATATCGGGAGCGTCGTCGGCAAAAACCGAAAATGTAAACAAAGAGGGCAGAATAACAAGGCAAAGAACGACCGAAAGGATTTTTTTCATAAAACCACCGCCACAAAAAATGATATATAAATCATTTTATGGCGGTGAGTTCAATTCTATTCGCCTTTTTTATTCTTATCAATAAGGTTTGACACTTTATCAAACACTTCGGGCACAAGGTTGACAATAGCGTTGGGGAGCTTTGCGTCAACGGACATCTGAAGAAGCTTTACATCTCCGTTTGAAACAACGATGAATGCAAGGGGCTGAATGGATACTCCTGCGCCGCTGGCACCGCCGAAAAGCTCGTTCTGATTTTTTGTGGGCAGATCTGAGCCGCCCGACGCAAAGCCGAATGATACCTTTGAAATGGGGATGATTATTGTTCCGTCGGGGGACTGAATGGGATTTCCGATAATGGTGTTGACATCAACCATTTCCTTTATTTTGTCCATACTGATTCCCATAAGTTCGCTGATAGGGTGATCGCTCATAATAATAACTTCCTTTCGTTAAGCTTTTACAGCCTGTTTTTTTAATTCTTTCTGTAATTTTTTAAGAGCCTTTTTGTCCGCTCTTTTTTTCTTCTGATAAAGGAACAGGAATTTTGTTCCGATAATAAGCGCCGCCGAGAGAATTGTGGAGGGTATTGCGTGGATATTGCAGGCGGCATTGTATTTGCTTTCATTGCTGTTATAGATACAGCTTATGTTGATATGCTCGATGGAAATCGTGAAAAATATCCTCAGAAAAGAGAGAAAATTATAGACGGCGGCGTTCATTCTGCCGTAATTTATAGCGGCGTTGCAGGCGTCCTCATCGGCAACATCTATATCAACCGCTATGTCATAAATCTTTATCGCCGAGAGAAGTTTTTTAAGCCCCTTGCTAGCCGATTTTAAAATCATCTTTACAAGCTCTATTTTTTCGAGAAGTTCTTTTTTGCGTTCTTCTTTTTCCTCAGCCGTGAGCTTTTCTTTCTTCTTTTTTTCTTTAACGGGGATTTTTGGCGGTTCGGACTGTTCTTCGGGTGGTTGTTCTTCTGTGGAAGGTTCTTCTTTATTTTCTTCCCCGCCCTGTTGTTCCTCGGCTTCTTCGGGCTGTTCCTTTTGTTTTAATGGGTAAATGGTGAAAAAAAGATACTTCACCGAAAGGTCGAACTGTTTATCTATATAGCTGATTTTTGCCCTTACGGGACAATGAAGTAAAATCGCTATGAACAGAATAATTCCGCCTATGATATAGAGAGCGAGCAAGATGTCACCTCCCTTTTAAAATTATCTGTAAGATTTATTCTTCGGTTATTTCGTCAAAAACTATCTGGTCGCTCATATTGGGTAAGGGTGGCAGATCCTCGATTGAGGACATTCTGAAACAACGCAAGAAATTGTCGGTTGTGCGATAGGCGATAGGTTTTCCGGGGACATCTACTCTGCCTGCTTCTTCAAGCAGATTTTTTTCAACGAGAGAATTGACTATGCTTGCGCTGTCAACTCCCCTTACCTGCTCGACAAAGCTTTTTGTGACGGGCTGATTGTAGGCAACTATCGTTAACACCTCCATTGCGGCGGGCGAAAGGGGCGTTTTCTTTTTTGTTTCAAGCGCCGCTTTTATGTATTCGCCGTATTTTTCGGCTGTCGCCATCTGATAACAGTCGCCGAGCTTTAATATTTCAATAGCACTGCCGTTATCTTCATAACGGTCACGCAGGATATTGATAAGCTTTATTGCGGTATCCTTTTCTACTCCTGCCGCCTCGGCAATTTTTTCAGCCTCGATAGGCTCTCCGCTTGCAAAGAGGATAGCCTCAATAACTGCTGTTTTTTCATTTATCTGCATTATGTGGACAAAGCCTCCTCTTTTTTCTTTCTTCCTATAAAGGTGATAGTTTCGTTATCGTCGCTTATTGTAATTCTGCCTGCCTTGGTAAGTTCCAGAACGGCGAGGAAGGTGGCGACTCTTTCTGATTTATCGGTCATTCCGTCATAGAGGGAATTCATCATAACAGTGCCCGTAGTGTAGAGCTTTCTCAGCACAAAGATTATCTTTGATGTGACGGAAACCATACGCTTTGAAACGATTTTTCCGAAGGATTCAATCTTGACGGGGGCGGAATCTTTTTTCTTTATACTGATACCCGACCACGCGTCGACAAGCTCTTCTTTTTCGTGGATAAGACGGTAGGTGTTGTCAAGCTCGACGGGCAAAGGAGCTCTTACAAAAATATTATCTCCGCAGTATTTTTTTGTGAGGATTTCCGCCGCTCTTTTGCAGAGGGAGTGCTCAATAAGTCTGCCCTCAAGCTCTTTTTTCATAATGTCCGCCTCTTCGTGCTTTGGCAAAAGAGAAACGGTTTTGATATAGATAAGCCTTGCCGCCATTTCAAGAAAGTCAACCGTGACTTCCATATCCTGCTCGGTCATTTTTTCGATATAATCAAGATATTGCTCAACAAGGACCGTGATGGAAATGTCGTTGATATTAAGCTTATGCTTTGAAATAAGGTGCAGAAGAAGGTCCAGAGGTCCCTCAAATTGTTCGAGTTTAAATGAAAGTTCTGCCATAGCTTATACCCTTACAACACCATTGCAATGAGGTCAACCCAGCTTGCAAGGAAGTGAAGACCAAGCATTACAAAGTTGCTTATAAAGCCCAAAGGA
>CAMGJS010000033.1 GCA_946056455.1 uncultured Clostridia bacterium
ATTTAAGGCCGTACTTTTTCATGAGCCGCCTAATTTTTTTGATGTTCATAATTATTACTCCTTATTATAGAAAATTTGTGTAGGTTTGTGTGAATGGTATTTTTAAAATCACATTCGCCCGAACCTGAAATTTTCTCTGAGGAGCTTTATGAAAAAGCTGGTCATATATATTCTCCTTACTTGTTTATTCGCTTATCCGTCTTTCTGGCAATTAACATTCCTATTTCCTGAATAAGCTGAACTATTATCACGGTAAGCACAACGCAAACCCAGACAATATCGTTATTGAATCTCTGGTAGCCGTATGAAATAGCTATCATTCCGAGTCCGCCGCCGCCTATCGTTCCCGCCATTGCGGAGTATCCTAGTATCGTTACGAGGGATATTACCGCTCCCACAATAAGCGAGGGCTTTGCTTCGGGTATTAAAACCTTATAGATTATTTTGAATGTAGATGTTCCCATAGCCTGAGCCGCTTCAATAACTCCATTGTCAACCTCTTTTATAGAAGACTCGGTCATTCTTGCCACATATGGAACAGCCGCTATGATAAGCGTTACTACCATTGCCTTATTGCCCATACTTGTTCCGACAATAAGCTTTGCCGCAGGAAGAACGGCTATCATAAGGATAATAAAAGGAACGCTTCTGAAAACATTTACAACAAAGCCTAAAACCTTATTGAGCCACCCTATCGGAGCGATGCCCTCCTTATCTGTAACGCAAAGAAGAACTCCGAGGGGAAGTCCGAAAAGGTAAGCAAAAAACGCCGAGATAAAGGTCATATATATCGTTTCCCATATTGCAAGCTGTAAAACATTCTTCTCAACAAGCTGTAAAAACAAATCGGACATTTTTCTCTCCCCTTTCGTTAAATTTCAGAATAGACGACCTTGTTATCGTCAAGATATTTTTTCACTCTTTCATAGTCGCCGTCGTTATCGGGAATTTCAAAAAGCAACTGCCCGAAAGCCTTGCCGTCAACATCTTCTGTTTCAGCGTGAAGGATATTCGCCGACACTTTACATTCAAAAATCATATTTGCAAATACAGGCTTGTAGGAATTTTCTCCGTTAAAGACAATTCTTATCTTTCTGCCGTTTGTGACTTCGTTTTCCTTGTGACCGTCGGGGAAGATGAGCTTTCTTGCAATTTCCGACTTTGGATTTTTGAATATATCGGCAACATTGCCCTGCTCGGCGACTTCGCTGTTGTCAAGAACGGCGACCTTGTCGCATATACTCTCGATAACGCGCATTTCGTGAGTGATGACGATAATTGTCACACCCATAGTTTCGTTGATTTTCTTCATAAGGTCGAGTATCGAGCGAGTTGTGTCGGGGTCCAGAGCGCTTGTCGCCTCATCGCAAAGAAGATATTTTGTCTTTGCCGCCAAGGCTCTCGCTATTGCAACTCTCTGTTTTTGTCCGCCCGAAAGCTGTGAAGGATATGCCTTTGCCTTATCCGAAAGTCCGACAATTTCAAGAAGCTCCTTCGCTCTTTTTACAGCGTCCTGCTTTTCTACTCCCGCAATTTCAAGGGGATAGCAGATGTTCTTTATAACATTTCTCTGAGAAAGAAGATTAAAGCCCTGAAAAATCATTCCGATATTCTGTCTTTCGTGCAAAAGCTCTTTTTTTGAAAGAGAGTTTAAAGATTTTCCGTCTATTATTACATCGCCCGATGTAGGCTTTTCAAGAAAATTTATACAGCGCACAAGGGTGCTCTTGCCTGCTCCCGAAAGACCGATAATGCCGAAAATCTCACCGTCATTTATAGTTATGTTGATATTTTTCAGCGCGGTGATGTCACCGTTGTCGCTGTGATACACCTTTGAAAGATTATTTATCTCAATCAATTAATTTCCTCCTAAAAAGAAAACGCAGTAAGAGAGCATTATGCATACTTACTGCGCTTGACGAATTTTTGTGAATGGGGCAAGGTTATCCTTAAAATCCGTAACGGTGCAGTACAACATTGTTATTCATTTTCATCATCATATCCGATGTCATACCATACCGCCTCTTTTCCTTTGCTTTTACAAAATTTTATCACACTAAACCTACTATGTCAATATGTTTTGTGTAACAAACATTATGTCATATAAAGCATTTTTTTATGATATTTTACCAAAATTTTATTTACGCTTAATCTTATGCCTTTTTACTGCAATGACCGAAACAACCGCCGATACTGCCGCAACCGCTCCAAAAACAACGATATAAAGCGTTATATCGGTTTTTTGCTTTTCGGCTCTCAGCTCAATGCTCTTTGACGAAACCGAAAATACAAGATAGCTTCCGTCAATTTCGGGTTCAGCTTTTTCACCGTTTATGTAAAGAACGGTTTTCTTCGCCTTGCCCTTTGGCAGATACCTTATTATGCAATTATCGGACGGAAGTTCTATTCTTAGGACTTCCCCGTTTTCATCGGAACTTATAGCTTTTGCCGAAACAGTATCATCATCGGTGAAAATTCCCTCCGCTATGATTTTGGGCAGACCGCCTTCGCTGAAAATATCTGATGAAAGTGCGGTAATATATTTGGAGTACACGGCATTTATCTCCTTTGAAAAACGGATACCCGATTTTGTGAAATCCTCCCATTTTGCATAATAGCCTGTTTTTTCGGGGATTTCGGGAAGTTCGCTCTCGCTTATCTTTCCGTTATACAATATTTCTTTTTCAGCGACGATTATATCGTCCGCCACAAAAACAAGCTTTATTTTAAGAAAATCTTCGGGCAAATTTTCAAGCTCCGACATTTTTTCATATTCAACGGGATACGCTTTTTTGTCATAGCTTATACCGTCTATTCCTCCGATACCGCCGTCTATAAAAACATTTTCGGATATATCGCCGTTTGCACAGCCTGCTATTGCTCCCGCTTTTTCGGAATAAGCTTCAATCACCGCAAAACCCTTGCAGTTTTCAATATCGTTACATTCGCCTGCTATTCCGCCGACAAATTCCTTTCCCGAAACATAGCATTTTGCTCCGCAACCCGATATTGCCGCCTCGGATTTTCCCGTGACTCCGCCTGCATAGCTTCCGTCTGTAGATTTCACATTTCCAAAGCCGTAGCAGTTTATAAGACAGCCCGTTTTCATCTCCCCCGCTATTCCGCCGACATTGTTCTTTTTAGAAGTCACCTCGCCGAAGTTGCGTGAATTTCTGATAACCGTCTTTGACTGATACATAAAATTGTCCGACCGCTCGCCGACGGTATCAATATCGCCCTCGGGGTCAAAATCGTATTCAACAGCCATAGAGCCTGCTATTCCGCCGACGCTGACATCGCCGTTGACCTTGCCGTAGTTTATACATTCGGTTATCTTGCCGTCCGACTTTCCTGCTTCATCCTCTGCCGAAATATCTTCGGTATAATCCGAAAGGTCTGTCGAGCGGCTTGTCATTTCATCGGCAAGCTCCAGAAGAATATCGGATATTTCCTTTGCCTTATCGTTTATTCTGCGCAAATCCGCAGTAAATATATCCGATGTATCATCCGCCGTCAAGGTAAATTCCTCTAAATTGTCGATAAGCTTTTCAAGCTCGCCCGAAAGAGTCTTTCTTTTTTCAACAAAGCTTTCGTCCGCGCCCGTAAATACTATTTTATCTTTTTTTGAGAAATATCTTGCAATATCCGAAATATCATAGAATGCACCTTCAAGAATATCCGCCGCCTCAACAAGCTTATCGCAGGCGGAGGACAGATATTCTGCCGCCTCGGTCGCATTTTTTTCTGCGCTTTCCAAATCCTCGTCTGAAATATCGGGGCGTGAGGGCTCAGGATTTTCAGGAGTATCGGGAGTATCGTCATCGTCCATCATCTGCAAAAGACTTCCGCTTAAATCGGACATACTCTCGGCAACATCTCCCACGGAATTATCTGAAAGACTTTCAAGCGCCGAACTTGCGGCTGAATTATGCTCTGTTGCACTGTAATTGCCGTTTGCCGTCATTTCAGAAATTTGCATAACACTTTCACCTGCGCTTGCGACATTCTGCGAGGCTGTCGCCGCACTTTCCGAAAGACTCTGAAAGCTCCCAACAAGTCCGCTGTTTTCCGTTCCTGCAAGTTCTTCTGCCGCATTTGAAGAAACCGTTGAAATATTTTCAAGAGCGTTGCTCATATCGTCAAGTCCCGATGATATTTCTTCCATTGCGTCCGCAGTGTCTTCATCGTCGCCGACAGAGTTTTCAAGGTTGCCCATTCCGCCCTGTATTCTGTCCGAAGCGTCGGAAAGCTCTTTAAGATAACGGCTTAACTCTTTAAGGACGGGAGTAATGTCCTCAAAACTGTCTCCTGCATATTCCGAAGCTGTCGAAAGGTCGTCCGCCGCGTCAGAAAGAAGCCCCAAACCTTCCGAAGTATCTTCAAGAACGGGAGAAAGCTTTTCTGTCAGTTCATAAAGCCTTGACGAAAATTCGTTTAATGAATTTATATTATCGTTGACTATACGGTCGGTTTCGGTGAGAAAAGAATCCGTCGATTGTCTTATATCCTCTAATTTGTCAAGTATCTTGTCGGTCTTATCGGTGATTTCATCGGACTGTCTTTCGGCATTGTCGAGAGTATCGTCTAAAATCACCTTCATATCGTCAAGGGAGGTTCTCAGCTTGTCGAGCGTATTCTCTGAAAAAAGCACCGAAAGATAGGGCTCTGCCTGTCCGACAATTCCGCCCGTATCCTTTCTGCCGTTTATCTCGCCGAAGTTTACGCAACCGCTTACAAACCCCTGCTGTCTGCCTATTATTCCTCCGATATTATATCCGACATGGGGATAACCTACCGCTCCGTTGTTGACGCAGTTCTGGACAGTACCCGAAGAATACCCCGTTATTCCGCCCGTATCGGTAATATCGGCAACCTGCTCCGCTGAATATATCTCGTCGATGTCAAGGCTTTCAAGGTCTACAGTCTCGTCATAGTTATTCGTGTTGACGGACGAATTATTTGTGCAACGCTGAATTGCTCCGAAGTTCTGTCCGCATATACCGCCCGTGTAGTTTTTTGACTGAACCGCTCCCTGCGACGAACAGTTGACGATAAGTCCGCTTTCTTCGTTAAGACCTGCTATTCCTCCGCAAAAAGCCTTGCCCCTTATTGTTCCGTTGAAGTTACAGCGGACAATCTTCCCCTTGTTCACTCCAACAATTCCTCCGCAGTATGAGGCTGTTCCCGTAGGTGTGACAATGCCTTCAACAGTGAGATTTTTTATTGTTCCGCTTTCTTCAACATATCTGAAAAGACCTGCCCTTGAAGCTTCTTTGTATATTTTAAGACTGCTTATCTTGTGACCGTTTCCGTCAAAGGTTCCGCAGAAAACGGGGACGCTGATTTCTTCATCAAGAGTAATATCCGCTTTGAGTATATATGTTTTGCCGAGTGAGTTGCTGTCAAGGGTACACTCTTTTGCAAACCTTTCAAAATCCGCTTTTGTCCTTATCTCGTATTGTTTTTCATAAGTTGCAAAAAGGTATCCGCCGAATGACGAAACAAAAATCATCATTGCAACAAGTGAAGAAAATATCCGTGATATTTTAGTTGTTTTCATCGTCGGCTCCCTCCTTTTCCGCAATAGGCTCAATAGTAGCCTTATTCTCGATTTTCGCTTCAATATCTCCCTCGATAACTCCTCTTACTATACCCTCAACCCTGCCGTTGACATAGCCTCTTACAAAACCGTTTACGGTAATACGGCTCGAAGTAGCTCTTGCAAGCTCGCGCTTTTTAATGGTGAACGATGTTCTTTCAATAATACTGTCGCCGAGAATGAGTATCTGAGGCAATATTCCCATAACAAGAATTATTGAGATTATTGTTCCTCTTCCAAGGCATACTCCTATCGAGGATATTGTCGGGTCAGATGAAAGGTTGCCGATAAGAATTCCTGCCGCCGCAAGAATTGCTCCCGATGTGATGATTGTCGGGAACGCCTGATTGAGCGTTTCTGTGATAGCGTCCTTTATGGACATTTCTTGTTTAAGCTCCATATATCTGCTTGAAATAACTATTGCATAGTCGATATTAGCGCCCATCTGTATAGCGTTTATGATAAGATAGCTGAGGAAGAAAAGGTTCTGCGATTGCAAGTAAGGGAACGAGAAGTTTATCCATATACTTCCCTGAATAACGGCAATGAGCAGAACGGGAAGTCCTGCCGATTTGAATGTGAACAAGAGGATTATTATAACAAACAGCGCCGAAAGAATGCTTATTATAATGTTATCGTTGACAAACGACGATGAAAGGTCGCGGTCGCTCGTTGAATTTCCCACAAGATAGACATTTTCGGGATAATATTTTTCCGCCGTCTTGTGAACGGTAGAAAGAAATTCAAAGGTCTGCTCGCCCTCCTCGGGAAGATTGAGATAAACAAGCATTCTGCTGTAATTTTCTCCCCTTAGCTGTAAGATAGCGTCGTTAAGCGTTTCGTGAAGCTCGTCAAGCTTGTCGTAAAGCTCGTCGTCAAGGGTAACATAACCTTTCTGCACTTCATCGTATGTAAACATAAACATATCAATAAGGGGAACGCCGTAGCTTTCAAGCCCGTTTACCACTTCGCCGTAGTTTTCATCGTTGACAGCATAAGCGGCATAAAGAATTTTTGCAACTTCATAGTCTAAACCCGCAAGTTCCGAAAACTGCCTTGGAGTAAGCTTGTCGGTCAGGGTGTAGCCGTCCGTCACTTCAATATTCGCAAGCCCCATAGCAGAGTCAACTTCACCGAAGCGTTCAAGCTCGGCAAGCAACTTTGCTTCACTCTCATAGTCGCCCGTCGGGACAAGCACCGCCATAAGATTTGACGAACCGAAGGTATCCCTGATTTTATCCGAAGCGATTTTCGCCTCGCTCTTGCGTGATGTTTCAAGGTCCGTAGTGCCGTAGCAATAGGGGCATTTATTTGCAAAGAAAAATCCCGTGACCATAAGTATTACAAAAACGGGCGGAATGACATATTTTGTAGCAAAGGCGAATTTTCCCACAGCGGTTATTTTCGGCACAAAATTTTTATGCACCGATTTGTCGATAAGTCCGCTGAAAAGCATAATAAGTCCGGGCATAAGTGTGAATACGGAAAGCAGGCTCAGAAATATCGCTTTGATAAGAACTATTGCAAGGTCGGCGCCTATTCTGAACTGCATAAAAGCAAGGGCAATAAGTCCCGATATAGTTGTAAGACTGCTTGAAGAAATTTCGGGTATCGCCTTGCTGAGCGCCTTGATACAAGCCTCTCTTGCAGGCAGGATTTCGTGCTCCTCGCTGTAACGATGAATGAGAATTATTGCATAGTCAATAGCAAGGGCAAGCTGTAAAACTATCGTCACTGAATTTGAAATAAACGATATTTTTCCTACCATAAAATTCGTTCCCATATTGAGAACGGCGGCGGCTCCGAATGTCATTATAAGAACGGGGATTTCGGCATAGGCTTTTGATGTAAAAAGAATAACAAGAAGAATAATCGCCGCCGCAATAGCGGTTACCGTTTTCATTTCATCGGCAAGCTGTTTCTGCGCATTATTGCCTACCGTTCCCGAAACATAAAGGTCGTATCCGCCCAGCATTTCCTTTATCTTTTCCATAGCGTCAGCGCATATCTCATCGTCCTCCTCGCCCTCAAAGGTGACGGAGAACATTGCGGACGCATTCTTGTAATGGTCGTCGGTATCGTCAAATTCAACCTTTGAAACTCCCTCGACAGCCTCTATGTCCTCTGCAATTTTCTCGGCGTTTTCATAGGTTATATTCGATATCATAACGGAGGCTGTTCCGTATGTGACAAATTCGCTGTCCATTATGTCAAGTCCCGTTCTTGTTTCGGTATCCTCAGAAAGATATGAGGGCTCACTCATAATAACATTATCAATGTTTTTTTGGGCAATGTCAACAGCTAATTG
>CAMGJS010000034.1 GCA_946056455.1 uncultured Clostridia bacterium
TATATAAAAGCTGTTTCTTTTGTATAAAAGAAACGGCTTTTTTATTTTTTTGTGGACATTTATTCTGTTTTATGGTATAATATTTGGGATAAATATTTATTCGGAGGATAATTATGGGAGAAACTGTTCTTCTTAAAAATATGAGAATAATCACCGACAGCGAAGAATTTTTCGGCGATATTTTTATAAAAGACGGCATAATTGAAAATATCGGAGAAAACCTCACCGAAAAAGCCGACAGAACAATAGACGGCGAAAAAAAGCTCTGCGCTTGCCCGGGACTTTTTGATATGCATGTTCACTTTCGTGACCCGGGGTTTACGCATAAGGAAGATGTCCTTACGGGAACTTCTTCTGCGGCGGCAGGAGGATTTACGGGCGTTGTATGTATGCCTAACACAAAGCCTGCCACGGACAGCGGAGAAATAATCAGATATATCATCGACAAGGCAAAAGGTTCGGGAGTGTCGGTTTATCCTGCAGGCTGTATCACAAAGGGGTTAAAGGGCGAGGAGCTCTGCGACTATGACGAGATGAAAAACGCAGGAGCAGTGGTAATATCCGACGACGGCAGACCTGTCGAGAACCCCGATATGCTCTTTTCAGCTCTTGAAAAGACAAAGGAAAACGGACTTCTTGTTGCTTGTCATTGTGAAGACCTTGCGATAATCGACGGCGGAATAATCAATAAAGGAAAGGTATCCGAAAAGCTTGGCGTAAAGGGAATGGACAGGCTGTCGGAGGACAGCATCACCGAAAGGGACATTCTTCTTGCAAAGAAAGCAGGAGCGAGAATTCATATCTGTCATGTTTCCACAAAGGGTAGCGTCGACATAATAAGAAAAGCAAAAAAAGACGGAGTTAAGGTTACTTGTGAGACTTGTCCGCACTATTTTATCTATACGGACGAAAAGCTTCTTTCAAGGGACGCCGATTACAGAATGAATCCGCCATTGCGTGAAGAAAGCGACAGACTTGCGGTTTTAGAGGGTATTCTTGACGGCACTATCGATTGTATCGTTACCGACCACGCTCCCCACGCAAAAGAAGAAAAGGCGGACTTTATGAAAGCTCCCAACGGGGTTGTGGGACTTGAAACCTCCCTTGCGGCAACGCTTACCGCCCTTTATCACACAAATAAGCTTACGCTTTCGCAGATAGTAAAGCTTATGAGCACAAATCCGAGAGCGATAACGGGAGCTGAAAAAGCGGAGATAAAAAAAGGCGAAAAGGCGAATATCACCATATTCAACCCCGATGAAGAATGGACGGTTATCCCCGAAGAGCTTAAATCAAAGTCGAAGAACAGCGTATTTAAGGGAGAACATTTCAAAGGCAGGGCAAAGGCAATAATAAACGGAAAAATTTTAAAAATATAAACAGTTGGAGGAACAGAATATGTCACTTGACAGACTTATCGAAAAAATCAAGGAAACAGAAAACCCGAGCGTTGTGGGACTTGACCCCAAGCTTGACTATGTGCCGACATTTATCAAGGAAAAGGCATTTGAAAAGGATGGTATGACGCTTAAAGCTGCGGCAAAGGCGATACTTACTTTCAACAAGGGTATTATTGACGCTATATGCGATGTTGTCCCTGCTATTAAACCGCAGGCGGCTTACTATGAAATGTACGGCTATCACGGAGTAAAAACCCTTTACAAGACAATTCAGTATGCAAAGGAAAAGGGAATGTTTGTTATGACCGACGGAAAGCGCAACGACATAGGCGCTACTATGGAAGCGTATGCGACAGCTCACCTCGGAACAACTCTTGTCGGAGAAGAGAGCATTGACGCTTTCGGAGCGGACGCTCTCACCGTGAACGGTTATCTTGGAACGGACGGTATTGCTCCGTTGCTTAAAATATGCAAGGAAAAGGACAAGGGGATTTTTGTTCTTGTCAAGACATCAAATCAGTCCTCGGGCGAATTGCAGGACCTTAAAATCGGCGACAAGACCGTTTATGAGGTTATGGGCGATATGTGCGAAAAATGGGGAGCAGAGGATATGGGCAAGTACGGTTACAGCGGAGTTGGTGCTGTTGTCGGTGCTACATACCCCGAACAGCTTGAAGAAATGCGTGCAAAATTGCCGCACACATTCTTCCTCGTTCCCGGATACGGCGCCCAGGGCGGAGGAGCCGCAGGCGTTGCAAAGGCATTTGACAAGAACGGAATGGGTGCTATTGTAAACTCGTCAAGAGCGGTTATGTGCGCTTATCAGAAGGGCGGATATGACGAAAAGGATTACGCTCTTGCCGCACTCAACGAAGTGCTCAGAATGAAAAAGGACATTACCGACGCTCTTTAATTTTTAAACGGAGATGAAAGACTTGAAATACACACAAGGAAAATACCCCATTGTAAAAAAGAAAACTCTTGCAAAAGAGATTTACGACCTTGAAATACTCTGCCCCGACATTGCATCTGTCGCTGTTGCAGGTCAGTTTGTAAATGTAATAGCGGACGGCTTTACTCTTCGCCGACCTATTTCAATATGCGGAATAGACAAGGAAAAGGGCACTTTAAGAATTGTTTTTGAAGTAAGAGGAAAAGGCACAAAGCAGATTGCCACAAAAAACGAGGGTGAGCTTATTGACATTTTAGGACCTCTCGGAAAAGGCTTTCCGCTTTCGGAATATAAAACGGCAATAACTGTGGGCGGAGGAATAGGAACTCCCCCGATGAATGAAATTGCAAAGCATTTCGGCAAAAACTGCCGAGCAATAAGCGGTTTTCGCAACGCGGCGGCGGTTATTCTTCAGGATGACCTCAAAGGGTTCGGAGCAGAAACTATTCTTTGCACCGATGACGGAAGCGCAGGAAGAAAAGGCTTTGTTACTGAGGCACTCAAAGACGAGCTTTCAAAAGAAAAGCCCGATGTTATCTATGCCTGCGGACCGAATGTTATGATAAAGGGCGTTGTGGACCTTGCAAAAGCGGCTGGAGTACCCTGCTTTATCTCCCTTGAAGAAAGAATGGGTTGCGGAATAGGCGCATGTCTTGTATGCGCTTGCAGAACTGTCAAAAACGGCGAGGAATACTATGCTCATGTCTGCAAGGACGGCCCCGTGTTCAATTCCGAGGAGGTGCTTTTCTGATGGCTGATTTAAGCGTTAAGGTCGCAGGGGTTGACTTTAAAAACCCCGTCATAGTAGCGTCGGGAACATTCGGCTACGGCAGAGAATATGAAGAACTTTTCCCCCTTTCCGTTCTCGGAGGAATATCCACAAAGGGAACAACGGGACAAAGAAGAACGGGAAATCCGTCACCGAGAATTGCTGAAACTCCAAGCGGAATATTAAATTCCGTCGGACTTCAGAACCCGGGAATAGATTATTTTATCGTAAACGAACTGCCGTATCTTAAAACAAAGAATACGACTATTGTTGCAAATATTGCAGGCTCAACACCCGAAGAATGTGCAGAGGTCGCCGCAAAGCTTGACGCAACAGATGTTGATATGATAGAACTGAATATCTCCTGCCCGAATGTAAAGCAGGGCGGTGCGGCTTTCGGAACTTCCTGTCAGGGCGCTGCGGGAGTGACAAAAATTGTCCGTGCGGCAACAAAAAAACCCCTTATGGTAAAGCTTTCGCCGAATGTCACAAATATTGTTGAGATAGCAAAGGCTGTCGAGGCTGAGGGTGCGGACGCACTTTCACTCATAAACACACTTCTTGGAATGAGAATTGATATAAAGACAAGACGGCCGATACTCAAAAACAATGTGGGCGGACTTTCGGGCCCGTGCGTTTTTCCCGTTGCTGTAAGAATGGTATGGCAGGTTGCAAACGCTGTCGGAATTGATGTTGTGGGAATGGGCGGAATTGCTACTGCCGAGGACGCTATTGAGATGATGATGGCGGGAGCAAAGGCTGTTCAGATAGGCACGATACTTTTCAATAATCCTTATGCCGCTGTTGAAATAGTCGACGGAATGAACAGATGGTGTGACGAGAACAATATAAAGAGCATAAGCGAGATTTCGGGGACGGTTGAAAAATGGTAACAAGAGTTTACTTTATAAGACACGCTCAGGCGATGGGAAATGTTTCGGGCAGATATCAGGGAAGAAGCGACGCGGAAGTCACCGAAGAGGGTATGCGCCAGCTTGATGCTTTGTCCGAGGCTTTCAGGGAAATTCCATTTGACATTATCTATGCAAGTCCCCTTTCAAGAACAAGAATGACGGCGGAAGCTGTCAATAAGTACGCAGGAAAGAAGATTATTCTTGATGAAGGACTTCTTGAATTCAACGGCGGAAAGTGGGAAGGCAAAAAGTGGGACGATATAGCGGTAGAGTTCCCCGATGAGCTTGACAAATGGAACAACAGACTTGACCTTCTTACCGCTCCGGGCGGAGAGAGCGTTGCCGAAGTGAGAGAGCGTATGGCGAAAACGGTGAACAGAATTGTTTCTGAAAATAAAGGGAAAACTATCGTTGTAGTGTCCCACGGTTGTGCGTTGAGAGCGTATTTTAACTTTGCGCAGGGACTGCCTTTTATAGAAATTAACAACGACCATTATGTGATGAACACATCGCTGACGCTTTTTGAATATGACGATGACCTCAACGCAAAATTGATTTTTAAGGAGGATACTTCTCACCTTAAAAAAGCAGGTCTCTCGGAAAATAAGGCACGATAAGGAGGAGCTTATGAGAATACTTGCGGTTGATTACGGAGAAGTGAGAACAGGTCTTGCCGTATGTGACAGAACTGAGTTTCTTGCCTCGCCCGTAGGAGTTATAGAGGAGCGTAAATTTGAGGAGCTCCTTATGAAAGTTATGTATATCGCAACAGAGCACGGAGTGGGCGAGATAATTGTCGGACATCCGAAGAATATGGACGGCACCGAGGGCGAAAAGGCAAATAAGTGCAGAAAATTTGCAGAAAGCCTTGAAGAACTTTCGGGAATACCCGTAAAATTATGGGACGAAAGGCGGACAACGATAACGGCGCACAATATCCTCAACGAAACCGACACACGCGGAAAAAAACGCAAAGAGGTAATAGACGCTGTTGCGGCAACTGTTCTGCTTGAAAGCTATTTAAGATACAGAGAACTTCAAAGAAAAGAAGAAGAATAGAAAAAGCCCTTTTTGATTAAAATATTGAAAAGGGCTTTTGCTTATATAAAAATAGTGCACAGATAAATAATCTGTGCACTATTTCAAAAGCAACACTATAATATGAATTGTGGGTATCACTTAATTTAAAATTTTAAACCACAACTGTTACATTTATAAGTGCTTTTTACATTGTTTGCTGCTAAAACACCAAACATTAAAACGGAAGTTGCTTTGCTAAAACCGCTGATTACAGAAACATTACTGCTCCCACATTTTGGACAATATACTTTTGTATCAATAGGGTTCCCACAACTTGGACAATTTCTTGCTTTGTCAGACACTACACTTCCGCATTCGGGGCATTTTATCATTGCCATACTGTCACCTCCTTTTTAAAATGGTAAAGGGAATGATTTGCTTTTTTTATTATAGCATATTTTTAATTATTACGCAAGTGCGTATACTCGATTTTAAAAAATAATTTATGATATTCATGGGTGATTTTATATGGATATCAAAGATTGTGTTGTATTAAGATTTCAGCAGATATGTAAGGAACGGAAAATCAAGCTTAATGAATTAGCTACTTTATCAGGCGTTACTCCGTCAACAGTATACAGCATGGTTGACCCTCGTAGGCGAGAAGTATCCATTCATACCATTAAAAAATTATGTGATGGATTGGAAATGACATTAGGTGAATTTTTTTCAACATCGGAATTTGATTCTTTAGAACAGGATATAAAGTAATATCTTAAGATACAGAGAACTTCAAAGAAAAGAAGAATAGAAAAAGGACGCCTTGCGGCGTCCTTTTTTGCAATAAAAAAGCACTTCCGCAAAAAAACGGAAGTGCTTGGTGAGATATTGGGGATTCGAACCCCAGACCCCTTGATTAAAAGTCAAGTGCTCTACCGACTGAGCTAATATCTCATTTTGCTGACCTGTTTCAATGTCAGCATATAGATTATACCAAAAAACGACTGTTGTGTCAACAAAAATATTGCAGTTTTGTATTTGTGATAACTTTTATCTGTTTTATCACCTTTATAATATACAAATTGACTAAAACAAAAGTCTGACGATAATTGCGCTCATTATCATTCCCGTCAAGTCACCGAGAAGCGCGCAAAGAAGGGCGTGTCTTGTGTTTTTTATCTTTGTTGCACCGAAATATACCGCAAGGACATAAAAAGTCGTTTCGGACGAACCCATCATAACAGACGCTACGCGACCTGCAAAGCTGTCCGCTCCGTTTGTCCTTAAAATGCTTTCAAGAACGGCAAGAGCGGCACTTCCCGAAATGGGCTTTATTATTGCTAAGGGAGCACACTCGGCAGGAAACCCGAAAAGGCTTGTTATGGGAGCGACAGCCGATGTAAGAAAATCCATTCCGCCCGAGGCTTTGAACATTCCCACTGCGGTTATTATTGCAATCAGCGTAGGAATTATTCCTATTCCCGTTTTGAAATTTCCCTTTGCTCCGTCAACAAATTCAGACCATACATCGACCTTTTTTATCAGTCCCGTTAAGAGCACGGCGGAAATTATAAGAGGTATCAGAATGTCCGTTATCTTCACTTCTTTTTCCTCCTTATTCTGTTGAGTATGAGAGCCGCCGAGAGTGAAACAAAAAGAGTTGCCGCCGAGGTAAGTATCACGGCAGGGAGAATTTCAAGGGGATTTTCACTGCCGTTTTTCATTCTCAGAGCCGCAACGGTTGTCGGAACGATTGTTATTGAGGCGGTGTTGAGTACCGCAAAAACTATCATATTTCCGCTGGCTGTATCCTTGCAGTTATCCTCTTTTTCAAGAGCTTTCATAGCCTCTATCCCAAAGGGCGTTGCGGCGTTTCCGAGCCCTAAGAGATTTGCCGTTATATTAAGACATATAGCCGAAAAAGCCTTTCCTTTCGGGGATATTCCCTTAAAGAGAAATTTTGCAAGCGGTGAAAACATTCTGCAAAGAGCGTCGGTTATTCCCGATTTTTCAGCTACACGCATTATTCCTCCCCAGACGCACATCGCTCCGAGAAGATATATGCCTAAATTTACCGCATTGACGCTTTCGGAAAGTACAGCGTCCGAGACATTTTTTGAGTTGCCCGAAAAAATTCCGAAAATAAACGATAGAATAATCAGCGCGGAAAATATCCATTTAAGCAAAAATTATCACCCTTTTAATTGTAAATTTTCTGTTAATGGCGAATTATAGCGAAAATTGTCCTACAATATAATTTGACAAATATTAAATTTTCTTGTATAATAAAAAGGTAGAATTTGGAATGCGGTATTATTCTGATATTCTATCAAACTTTGTGTTGAACCATAAAATAAAGGAGGACAAAAATTGAAATCGACAGGTATTGTTAGAAAAATTGACGAGCTTGGAAGAATAGTTCTTCCCATTGAGCTCAGAAGAACGCTTGATATTGCTGAAAAAGACGCGGTTGAGATATATGTGGATAAAGACACTATTATTCTCAAGAAGTTCCGTTCATCCTGCGTATTCTGCAACAGCGGAGAAGATGTTATCGACTTTAAGGGGAAATATGTCTGCCCTGAGTGTTTAGCTCAGATTAAAAAGGCGTAAATATTCTATGAACCGTCTTTGAAAAAAGGCGGTTTATTTTTTTAACATTCTATGTTTGACTTTTTTGTCGAAATATTATATAATATTATGTCAAATAATCAAAATCAAAGGAGAGAGTATAGTGGTACTTATTTTGAAGCAAAATCCCGATGAA
>CAMGJS010000035.1 GCA_946056455.1 uncultured Clostridia bacterium
ATGACATTTATTATATCATTATTACGATAAAAAAGCAATTAAAAAGATATAATTTAAAGATTTCAGATGTTATTATTTGGACATAGAAGTGCAAAGGAGGATTTTTGATATGCTAAGAGAACTCAAAGGATATAAAAAAGGTATAAACCTTGGCGGCTGGCTTTCCCAGTGCGAACACACAAAGGAACATCACGATACATTTATTACAGAAAAAGACATAAAGCAGATTTCGGAATGGGGACTTGACCATGTAAGAGTGCCCGTTGACTACTATATTTTCAAGGACGAAAACGGCAACACACTTGACGAAGGTTTTGAGCTTGTTGACAAGTGCCTTCTCTGGTGTGAAAAATATCACCTTAATATGATACTCGATTTGCATAAAACGGCAGGCTATATCTTTGATGAAAAGAGTATCCCGTTCTTTTCGGATAAGGCTTTGCAGGATAAATTCGTGGAGCTATGGTGCGAATTTGCGCATCGTTACGGAAAGTATCACGACAGGCTCTGCTTTGAGCTTTTAAACGAGGTCGTTGACGAAAATCTTTCTGAAATTTGGAACGACATCGCCGCAAGAGCGATAGCAGAGATAAGAAAAATCACAAAGGATATGAGAATAATAATCGGCGGAGCAAAGCACAACAGTGTTTTCTGCGTTGAAAAGTTAAGAGCTCCCGTTGACAAGAATATGGTGTTCACATTCCATTGCTACGAGCCCACAATTTTCACTCATCAATCGGCTTACTGGGTAGAGGGTATGCCCTCGGACTTTTCACTCTCGTTCCCCGTTGATTTTGATAAGGCGCGCGAATACACAGAAAAATATCTTGAAAAGGAACATCTTGATTTTTATTACAGAACAGAAAAAGCGGTAATAGATAAAGAATTTTTCAAAAAGCTTTTTGCAAATGCAGTAAGCATCGCAGAAAAATATGACATTCCCCTTTATTGCGGAGAATACGGGGTAATAGACCGTGCTCCCCTTGACGATACTCTCAGCTGGTTTTCTGCTATGCACGAAGCCTTTGAAGAAAGCGGAATACCGAGAGCCGTATGGACATACAAGTCAAAAGATTTCGGACTTGTCGACGAGCATTATGCCAAGATACAGGATAAACTCATAGAACTTCTTTAATATATTAAAACGGAGGAAAATTTTATGAACTTCAAGAAAATCTTAGGCTTTACAGCGGCTGTCGTTATGCTTTCGGGCATACTCTCAGGCTGTAAAAAAGCAGAAACAAACCCCACGCCCGAAACTACAACAGAACCCACAGTAACAGAGCCTGCCGAAACAACACCTGCAGAACCCGTTGACCCTCTCGCCGAGTACACACTTCTCTGGTCGGACGAATTTGACGGCGACACTCTCAACGAAGAAAACTGGACAAGAGAGCTCCGTGAGCCAGGCTGGACAAACAACGAGTTGCAGGAATACACAGACTCCGACGAAAACATTTTTGTCCGTGACGGCAAGCTTGTCCTCAAAGCGATAAAGACCGAAAAGGACGGCAAGACTTACTACACATCGGGCAAGGTAAATTCACAGAATAAAAAGGACTTCACATACGGCAAGGTAGTTGTCAGTGCAAAGGTTCCCGAGGGACAGGGACTCTGGCCTGCAATATGGATGATGCCCCAGGACGAAAGCTTCTACGGTCAGTGGCCCAAGTGCGGTGAAATCGACATTATGGAAGTTCTCGGCAATCAGGTTGACACAGCCTACGGAACAATTCACTACGGCGAGCCTCACGCTGAACAGCAGGGCAAGGTAGTGCTTACAGATGGCAAAACCTTTGCAAACGACTTCCACGAATATTCGGTTGAATGGGAGCCCGGCGAATTCCGTTACTACATTGACGGCGAGCTTTACCTCACAGTAAACGACTGGTTCACAGCAGTAAGCGGTGAGGACGAAAAGCCTTATCCCGCACCCTTCAATCAGCCCTTCTTTGTTCAGATGAACCTTGCTGTCGGCGGAAACTGGCCGGGCAACCCCGATGAAACAACAGACTTTGACAAGGCTGAATTTGAAATCGACTATGTAAGAGTTTATCAGAAAGACTTCTACGATACAAATGTAACAAAGCCCGAAAAGAACTACCGTGAGGCTCTTCCCGACGGCAACTTCATCTACAACGGCGACTTCTCAGAAGTTGAACCTCTTGACGATGAAACAAACTGGTTCTTCCTCCTCTTCCAGAACGGCGAGGGCTCAGCTGAAATCAAAGATAACACACTCATCATCACATCTGAAAAAGAGGGCGATGTTGATTACTCCGTTCAGCTTGTTCAGCCTGAGCTTCCTATGATAAAGGGCAAGAAGTACAGACTTACATTTGACGCAAGAGCAGACGAAGAAAGAGACATTGTTGTCTGTGTATCCGCCCCCACAGCAGGCTGGATAAGATACCTCCCCGACACAACGGAAACTATTTCAACAGACTGGGAAACATACACATACGAATTTGAAATGACCGAGAAGAACGACCCCAACGGCAGACTTGAATTCAATCTCGGACACCGCGGTTCAACCGCAACATTCTACCTTAAAAATGTAAGAGTAGAAGAAATAGGCTAAGTTATTCCTCTGATACGATACCATACCATATCCGAACCGCCTCCGAACTTAGTTCGGGGGTGTTTTCGGTTTGACAAATTTTTGTCGGTGTGCTAAAATTGTGTAGTTGACTTTTATTTTGAGGGGATTTTATGAAGAATATCAAAGGAAGTATAATACTTCTTATCGCCGCTTTTATATGGGGTACAGCCTTTGTGGCACAGACCTCCGCCTCCGATAATGTGGGAGCATTCACCTTTACCGCTTTGCGTTCAGTAATAGGCGCCGCTTTTCTGGGAGTGTTTATGCTACTCAGAAAATTATATTTTAATATGAGCAAAAAAGAAAATACAAAGCCTGTGGACATAAAAAGAAGTCTTGTGGGCGGAGCAATATGCGGTATTGTTCTCTTTTTTGCGACAAATTTGCAACAGCTCGGCATAACGGTTTATCCCGAGGGCGTTGCCTCGTCGGGCAGAGCAGGATTTATCACGGCTACCTATGTTGTTATGGTCGCTATAAGCGGAATTTTCTTTGGAAAAAAACTTCACCCTGTTCTTTGGGCGGCGGTTGCAGGGTGCGTTGCGGGAATGTATATGCTCTGCCTTTCGGGCGGATTTTCAGGGATATATTTCGGAGATGTTCTCGTCTTTTTGTGTGCAATATGCTTTACCGCGCATATTCTTGTGGTCGACAGATTTTCCGATATTGACAGCATACTCCTTTGCTGTCTGCAATTCACTGTCACGGGAATAATATCGGCGGTACTTATGCTCATCTTTGAAACTCCCGATATAAACGCAATTATGGCGGCTTGGCTTCCTATCGCCTTTACGGGAATAATGTCAAGCGGTGTAGCCTACACCTTGCAGATGGCAGGACAAAAACACGCCGAGCCTGCCGTAGCGTCCATTGTAATGAGCCTTGAATCAGTCTTCTCGGTACTTGCAGGCTGGGTGATACTCGGAGAAACCCTCACCACAAGAGAGCTTATCGGATGCGTTCTTGTTTTTGCGGCGGTGATTACGGCTCAGCTGCCCGAATTTTTCAAAGACAGAAAAAAATCCTAAAAAACGCTAAACTTTATAAAAAATCTTCCGATATATAATATGCAGTATAATCAGCTGACATATATATGAAAGGGAGGTCATTTATGGACATCAACAATGTTACAGGTTATTCGGGAGTGCAATCCTACACAACCGCCAAGACAACAACTGCAAAGTCTGAAAAGACTTCGGCGAAAGAGTCCGACTCTTTCACAAAATCGGCAGTAGCAGAGTCAACGGCAGGAACATATTCCCCCGAATCGCTTGCAAAGGCAAACGGCAAGGAGGCCGCCTCGGCAATGGCAGAAAAGCTCAATGAAAGCACAGAAAATGTCCGCGAATACGACGCAGACACAGTAAATAAGCTTATCGCCGAATCGGACTCAAAAATTTCCGCTTTCAAGCAGATGCTTCAGACACTTCTTGCAAAGCAGGCTGAAAGAAACGGCGGAGAAGCTTCGGACAAGACAGGTCTTGATGCACTTCTCGAAAACGCAGTAGTTGGCGAGGACGGAATGGTCCACTTTAACCGTGAGGATGTTGAGGCGGCAGGTCTCGGAACATTCGATGAAAACGGCTACTGGGGAGTAGAGCAGACCGCACAGCGTATCTTTGATATGGCGATAGCTTTCGCAGGTAATGACGACGCAATGCTTGAAAAGATGAAGGACTCTATCTCAAAGGCATTCGGCGAGGTTGAAGACCTTTTCGGAGGAGAAGGCAAGCTCCCCGATGTTTCTTATAAGACAAGAGATCGCATCAACGAAATGTTCGACGAATACGAAAAGAGCAGGAACGCTCCTATGGTCGAAGAAGAATAATTTTCCATAATAAAAAAGGATATCGTACATTGTACGGTGAACTTGTCAACACTTTGTAGACACTAAAAAAATAAAAACACTTCTCATGATATATTGTCATGAGAAGTGTTTTAATATTAACTTTATGAGTTCAGATTATAAAAATAGTTGCATTTTTTATTTTAATGATATATAATATAATAAAGGTATGTATTTAGGTTATAATACAACAAAGGAGGTATAATTGTATGGCAACATCAAGCATATTTACAGATTTCACAATTAAAGACAAAGAAACTGCAGAACGATTTGTTGACGCGCTCGTAGAATCATTTGAAGAACCCGAAACAACATTTTCTATGCCTCGTGCCAAACAACTCCGAAGTGCAGAAGAAATTCAGAATTTAATAAAAAAAAGAAAACTTAACAATGGCACAATATAATACAATACAAATTATTGATTTTTTAGATGGGTTCGGAGAAAATACCAAAGATATCTTATTGGATTTTTCTTGCAATAAAAATCCTGATATAGAACATTTTTTACAAAATAATTCTATAGAATTCGCAAAAAAGAAACAATCTATGACTCATTTAGTTTTTAATGATGAAAACGGCGAATTAGTAGGGTACTTTTCTTTAACGCATAAATCTATAATAATTGAAAATGATATATTAAGCAATAATAGTTATAACAAAATTGCGAGATTTGCAAAACCGGACAAAGACGGAAAATATACTTTATCTGCATTTTTAATTGCACAATTCGGAAAAAATTATTCAATTAAAAAAGAAAACCAGATTGATGGTAAAGAGTTAATGTCTCTTGCTTATAATATTCTTAAAGAAGTTCAGCACCAAATAGGTGGAACAGTTGTTTTCCTTGAATGTGAAGACAAAAAGGAACTTCTTGAATTCTATCAAAAAGAGCCATTTTCTTTTAAGGTTTTTGGAAAAAGAATCTCTGAAACAGATAATACTAAATACATACAATTATTAAGTTTTATAAAATAATTAACAAATCCTCCTGTAGAAATACAGGAGGGTTTGTTATGTTATATTACAAAGTCAGGTTTAAAGCCTTCCACCCATTCAGCTTTCTCAGGAGTAATATGAACCATTTGAATAGGGCTCCCTATAGAATTGTCTGTAATATTTCCTATAGAAATAACATTTTTCATAAGAGAACTGATTTTTTCTATAGGGTTATTTTTTATTTCTTCCATGTTGATTTTTTCGGTAATGCTGTTTGCATATTTTGTTCCGGAAGAATAACAACTTAAATTATTTTCTGTTTTTTGATATGTTGTTTGTCCGATATTATCATATATTGTACGATATATTATCGGTCCGATATGTTCTTTTACGGTCGCGCAGAAAAGAAAAGTTGGAATATAAGGCTCGAATAATTCATATTGCTTAAATTTTATAAACAATTTTTTGAAAATTTCATATTGATTTTTGGTTTGTAACGAGTACACAATATCTCTTAAACTATCTCCGTCAAAAATATTTAAACCTGTAGACGCTACAACGATGTTTGTATCAGGAATTATCACGATTTTCTGACAATTATCACAAAAAGATTGTTTTTCTCCATTTGCTCCAATTATCGTACTTCGAGAGTCCGAAACAATATAAACTTCATTTTCCAAAGAGACAACTAAAGCATAAGACATTGCATTTTCCTCTTTTTCTTTTTGTAAAATATTGGCTTGAGAAACTCCTGATACTGAATTATAGTTGGCATTTTTATTGATGTCTATATCAGAAGTTCCTTCTAATGGATAATAATTACGCATAATATAAATTCCTTTCAATTTGTTTTTCTATCAAAATATAACATAAAACAAATTTAAAGGATACTGATACTATAGCATATAAAAGACAATATTGTCAACATTTTGTATAGTTGACAACCAAACAAAATAATGATAAAATTATACAAAAGTATATATTTTATATACTCGGACAGGTTAATCCTGAAGTTGGTAGCTCGGTGATTAGTCCAGTCCGCTGAACCCTTGTTCAATCCTGTATTGAACAGGGGTTTTGTAATTTAGTTTTGCTACAGGTCTTTTGTTGTTGAAATAGTCTACAGTTGCCTCAACTGCCTCTCTGATATTGTTTTTGCTGAGCCTGAAATCGTTGTATAAAGTTTCTTTGAACCGGCTGAAGAAACTCTCGATTACTGCGTTGTCCCTCGGCGTTCCTGCTCTCGACATACTTTGTATTATATGGTTGTCCGAAAGAAGCTTACAATATCCTGCGGACGCGTATTGCACACCTTGGTCACTGTGAAATAAAACATTTTTGTGTTTTATCTTTTGTAATAATCTTTTTGCCGGGTTGATAACGAGGAAATTATCAAATACGGTATCCAGTTCCCACTCAAGTATTTCGTTGTTAAACAGGTCGAGGTAACACGCAAAGTAATACCATTTTCCGTGATGCTTTATGTAGGTGACATCGGTTACAATCTTCTTGTATGGCTCTTGGCTTTTAAACTTTCTGGAGAGAATATTTGGGAATCTCTCATGTTCGGTTCCTACAGTATTGTAGTAGTGAAATTTTTTTCGCGTACAACTGCGTATATCAAGCCTCTTCATTGACCTGAACACACTTAATGCAGATACACGCCAGCCTGTTTCCTGAAGGATTAAACCTCGTATAGTATGATATCCTGCTGTAGGGTGATTTTCATAAATATCCCTAACTAAAAAATCCAGCTCACGCTGTTGTTTTTCATAGCGATTGAGCTGATTTTTTCTTTTTACCCATTTGTAATAACCCGAACGGGAAACTCCATACACAGCACATAGTTCTGAAACAGAATGTTGTTTTGTTTGTTTATGAATTAAACTGTATATGTGTTGGATAGCTTTCTTTGATCGGCATTCCCCCTTTACTGTTCTGCAAGTTTTTTTAATACTTCACACTTTGCCCTTTCTTTCATAAGCTCTCTTTTGAGTAAAAGATTCTCATATTCGAGCTGTTCCATAGGAGTCAGATGCTTTTTTCTTGTGTATTTTAATAATGGATTACCGGGTTTTCTCTTGTTTTCAAGAGCAGATTCTCCGCCTTCAAGGTACTGTTTTGTCCATTTGTGTATTTGAGATTCGCATATTCCCGTATCTTTTTCTATAGAACCACCTGATTCACCTGCAAGCATACGCTTTACAAGTGCAAGTTTTTCTTCTTTAGTATGATACTGATTTGTACCGCCTTTTGGTCTACTCATAAAACTTATTCCTCCTGAAATGTATTATTTTTATTGTATCACTTTCCTTCATAAAAAGCAAAATGATAGTAGACTTTTTAGTGTCTACTATCATTATACA
>CAMGJS010000036.1 GCA_946056455.1 uncultured Clostridia bacterium
CCGAGCTCATCCCGACGGAGCGAGTGTATTTTTGTCTGTTCTGCCGATTAGGCGAGAAAATAACTCGCTCTCTTTCACTCTGGCTTTCTGTTTTATCTTTTCCACAAATTACATCAAAGGTAAGTGTACCTGCTTTGAGGTCGGGGATAATTTTCCAGCCGAAACCGCTGTTTTTTCCAACCTTTTCAAGCAGTTCCGAAAGGACTTCAAAGCGTGACATATAAGTGTCATCGTTCTGATATTCGCTGTCGGTGTGGTCTGCGGAATTGACAATCCTCGGGATTGTTCTGTCGCTGTCAGCAGGGCTAATGCAGTTTACGGTTACATAGTGTTTCATAACCTGCTCGGTTGTTCCCTGGAAAACATCATAGCCCTGCGTTCCTGCGGGAGCATTCGCTGAACTGTATAGGGTAATACGCTTTTCGAGCAATCCCTTGATTTCCTTGCCCGTTATAGTTAGAAATCCGTTGTCCTCGACAACATCATCGACGGAAAGCAGACTTCCTGCAAATAACAGCCATAAATCAGGTTCAATGCTGACGACATCAGCAGGAAGTTCAAGCGTAAACGAGCCCACGCCATAGAAAGAGTTGAGTATTTTCGCTTTTATCCCGACGGTAACATCAGCGATTTTGTTAGTCTGAAAGCTTTCCAAAGGACTTTCAAACGGCTTGAAAATCTGTATCCTCATATAACAAGTAACCTCTTTCGATAAAAAATACTTGCCGTGACCTTACTGCCTGATGAGCCGTTCTCGATAATAAATTGATTTTTCCCGACCGCAAGCGTCATATCGGGCGTACTATCAACAGTCAGGCGATAATTCGCATTATCTTTCGCAATGACAGATCCCGCATCGTCAAGGGTTTGGATAATAACCGAAGCATCCTTTGTGTTAACAATCATTTTCTGATTTTTTGCAAGGCTATTATCGACCTGGATAAAGTCCCCTGTGGTCACATTGATAATCTTGACATAGCTTGCTTCGGTCGTTATTTCGATAGTGACGGGCAATGGAATATTGGTGTCGTTATCTATTATGGTTTCGGTGAAGAATTTTCCGTAAACAATAGGGTACGATAACGGATATTTTGCATTTTTGACTACCTGTCCAACACGACAGACAAATTGCGTTGATGTCTCCCAGAAAGGCTCATCAGCAACAAATTCAACCTTAAACTTTCCTACCGCCGAAAGGACGCGTTCGAGGTTCGGCAACGAGAGCGGTCTTGCCTTTATTGTATAGGTACCGCAATCGTTCCGAAATGTGATAGTGCCTTCGCTGTCGGGTAGCATAACTCGTCCGATATTCTGCCACGCCTTTTTCAGCCTTTCATCTGAATATCGTCCGTCTTTTATGCCTACTATTCCGAACTCGGCAATAATCGTCCGTGGATTATATTTGACACTTCGTGTCTTTTGGCCGTTTGCACCGATGGGACGATAAGTATCTGCGGTTGTTCCGATAGAATTACCATCAAATTTTGTGAGATAAAACGGAGCAGTATAGGCGCCAAATTCAACAATGTCACCATAGATATTTTCAAACTTAAAATGTTCCATATCAATCTCCTAACGCATCAGCGACTATACCCTTGACCTGTGATTCGGTAAGATTTGCGCTGTAGAAATTATTTGCAACAGAAGTATTCTTTGTATTGTAAGATGTTGTTCCGCCCGAGCTTTGCGCTGCTCTTATATCGGCAATAATCTGCTCTGCAAGATGAGAAGCATAATTCGTCGCCGACTGCAGTTCGATAATAGCCTCTTTTGAACGACGAACCGCGACATTGAATACATCTTCGATACGGTTTGAGTGCAGTTCTGCAAGGCTGTTAAAGTTTTCTCCGATATAAGCGAAGGTCTGCTCCATTCGGGTTTGTTCAGTTTCAAGCGTCTGAATAAGAGTATCTTTCTCAGTTTCCAGTGTTGCAAGAATTTCCTCTCGGTGCTCTTTGAGTGACTCCTTGCGGATTTCGGCAATTTCTTTTGCAGCGTCAATCTCATCTTCAAGCTGTTCCTTTTGAGATGTATAGTCACTGTCAAGACCCGACATCTGCTCTTTGAGTGCGGTCTTTTCGTCAGCCTTTGAGCGTTGCCAAGCTGTTTCTTCTTTTTCAGCGACAAGACGACGGAGTTCCTTTTCAAACTCCTCTCGAGAAAAATCGTCAAGCTGGGAATATGTAAGCTTTGCCTTGACAGCATCGATTTCTCGGTTGATGTCGGTGTCTTCCTGCAAACGCTTGCGAGCCTCGATTTCCTTGTCGATGGCGTCCATCTTCAGCTGTAACTTTTCTTTTTCCGCCTCTTTTTCTTCTTCAATGAGCTTTATTTTCGCCTTATTGGATTTTTCGAGCGCCTTCAACTCATTTTCAACAGCATTGACAGAGTTTTTATACTCTTCCTCGGCAAGCTCTTTTTTGGCTTTATAATATTCCTCAATAGCAGACTTGCGATTTTTGAGGTTTTCCTCATAAGCAGATTTCGACTCTTTGACATAATTGTCAAGCTCTTGCTTTTCAAGCTTTTCCTGCTCAGTGAGAGCTTTTTCATATTCTTTCGCGGATTGCTCTCCGAGGCTTTTTCTGCCTTTGTAGATTTCGGTGTAGTATTGGCGATAATCGGCGAGCCCTTCTGCGTTTGCGCTTTTGAGGAGTTGTTCAAGCTGGTCGTAATACTCGGATTGAGTAATGACATCCATATCGAGATTGTATTTGAGGTCTTTGTATGCGCTGTCAAATTGCGACCTTGCTCTTTCATCGACCTTGCTCTTGTCAAAAGACCATTGATTTTTTGTAGATGTTTTTTCTTCAGAATTTATATCAACACCATAATAGTCAAGGTATTCTGACTCGTATTGCGACATAGCAGCTTCGCTTTCTGCAATGGCGGCATTGTATTTTTCGATTTCTTTTTCAAGTCGGTTGATTTGTGATTTTGTATTCGCAACAAGAGAATTGCTTACGCCTAATCCTTTGCTGTAATTTTCTTCAATCTTTGGTAAAAGCTCTTTTTGCCTGTCAAGTTGAGCCTGAGCGGTATCTCTTTTTTCAGTAATTTGAGCCACATTTTCGACAGCCGTTTTATATTCTTCCTCATGCGCATCAAGAAGAATTTTCGCCCTCATTTTTGCAATAACATTATCCAAAGAATTTCCAAGGGCGTTATATGCACCTGTTTCAGCGTCGATTAGGCTAATACCATTCGGCATTATAGCCTGTAGTTCAGTAGCAACCTGCTTTAGGTTGTTTTCCTCCTCTGCAGTTCTGTTTACTTTAGACCTTAATTGCTCATAAACCTCAGCTTTAAGTTTCACCTGGGCAATTTCTGTTTCGCCGCTACTTATAATCTGCTCCCCTCGTTCTTTTGCTTCTTCCATTTCTTTGTTATAGGCACGAAGATTATTTGATGCCGTGTCAGCATTAAGCGAAAAAGCGATAAGAGCACCGGAAACAGCCACTAATGCAGATGCAAGCAGTACATACGGATTGACATCACATGCAGCATTAAATGCAATCTGTGTTCCTGTTGCCGTTTTGGTGACCGTAACAAGCGTTCCGATAACATCAACTGCGGAAGTTATCGCCTTATAAGACGCAACAGCCGTTGCACCTGCAGCAATCGCCCCTCTGAATTCCCAAGCAATTTTTATCGCTCCCGCAAGAGCGTTTGCAACAGTCCCGATAGATGAGCCTATGTTGTTTGCAAGCGACTTCATCTCGCCGCTGCTGTTTGCCTCGTTTATCATTTGCAACAGTTCCGACACGCTGTCCTTGACGGTCTTGAAAGCGTCCTCGCCGACATCACGGCCGAACTGTGTCATATTGTCCTTGATTGTCGAAAGCATACCGTTCATCGTCTTCGACTGTTCAGCCATCATTCCGTTGAATTTGCCGCCTTCACCCGTAAGGTCAGATATTGCCTTGTTAAGCTCGGGTATGCCGACTTTGCCTGCGGAAATCATCTTTGAAAATTCTGCACCCGATACACTCATACTTTCAGCAAGGGCATTCATCAGAGGAACACCCGCCTCGGTCATCTGGCGGAGTTCTTCGCCTGAAACCTTGCCCTTCGCAAGCATCTGACCGTAAGCTAGAGATACACGGCTAAGCTTTTCTGCGTTTCCTGCCGAAAGGTCGCCAAGCTTTGTCATAGTGCTTATAAGCTCATCTTTTTGTACTCCATAGGAAAGGAGCATATTTGCCGTTCCCGTCAAGTCTGTAAGCTGGAGCGGAGTTTTCGCCGCCATTGATGTCAGGTCCTTAACGAGTTTCTGAGCCTCGTCTGCAGAACCGAGAATGACCTTGAAATTCGTGATGTACTGTTCCATTTCCGAATTTGAACCGATGAGGCTTTCATACAGCTTTTTACCCGTATAGCCAAAGACAAGAGCTTTCAAAGCTGTTCCGAGGTTCCCGATAGATTTACTTGCAGTTTCGGATTGTGCAGATGTATCCTTCAACTCGGAATTCTGTTTTTTCAATTCGGCTGTTGTGTTTGAAATTCTTCCTTTGAGGTCCTGCTCATTCGTTTTAAGCTGAGCCTTCTTCAAATTAAGTGCGTCAAGTTTTTGACGCATTTCATCGTATTGTGCATTAAGAGCAGCATTGCCGCCACCAGACTGCTTGATAATGCTGTCAAGTTCTTTCATAGCCTTTTCGACAGCTTTAATTTCAGAGTCGCACTCTTTCATTGCCTTTTTGTTTTCGGCAAATTCTTTGTTCAAAGTGGTAAGCTGTTGCTTTACCGCCTCGGCACCGCTGACAAAATCCTTTGTTTCGGCACCAAAATGCGTTACAAGATTTCTTACATCAGGCATTGTTTACCTCCTCTCTTTATGTTGTTTGGCAATAACCTGCTCGGGTGCTTTTTTCCAGCCCTTACAGGTTGCAAACATATCCCACCGTGCAATTATTTCCCTCAGCGTGCTGCGATAAAATTCTTTCTCAGGGCGACGAAGAATATCTACATACATCGTCCGTAACTGCAGATAGTCTATTTCTCCGCCGCCTTCTTGAAATTTTCACCACCTGTATCAGGAAGTGATTTCACGATAGCGTCAAGTATCTGCATTGTGATTGGCAGTATGTTTTCATCAGATATATTTCTTCCGATAAATGACATTGATGGAATAATGTCCTCAAACTTATGATTTTCGATTGCCTTTTCGTTTTCTTCAAAGAAAAAGTCGATAAGACCTGCGCGCAGAAGATGAATAATTTCTTCGGCGGTCCAGTCTTCAGCATTTTTTTGCATAAGAGATTTATAGTCCAAAAATTCTTCCAGGTACCTTCTGGAGTTGAGGTCGTAACGAAGATACATCTGCTCTCCGCCAAGCGTAATCGATACCTTTAAGGGTTCGAGTTCTTTCAGTGTTGACATCCGGCTCATCCTTTCGTGTGTTTAATTGCAGTTGACTGCAAAACGCTAAAACGCACCGAAGATATTTCCTCGGTGCGTAAATTTTTATGACGAAGACTTCTGGCTGAAAGGATTGCCGTCGGCATACCAATCCTCAATTTTCTTCTTGCCCTCATCGGTTGTCGGGTCAATATCTTCAAGAATATATCTTGCTTTCTTCTTATCGAGAAGGAACTGATAATTGCCCTTGAAAGATGTAGTTGAGTATTTAATACCATTTGCGCCTTTCTGCTCAACAGATTCAGGCTGTTCTGTAAGCTTAATTTTGGGGTATTTGCGAATGTCAATAGTGCCGTCATCGTTTTCTACAGTGAAAATTACAGCTGCATAAGGAATTAAATCATTACTGCCCATTGAAACAGAGCCGTCTTCTTCGGCAGTTTCACCGTAGAGCTTGACTCTTTCCTCTCCGCTTACACGCTGGATGTTGAGAGTAAGTTCGCCGCCATCTTTCGCGTTGTATTCATTTGTTTTAACGCCGTCACCGTAAATCGATGCGGAAATCTGCTTGGGCGTATCTGTGAATGACATAAAGCGTTCGTTAAAATCAATTGGTACATCATATACCGCTGGAGTGGTTGATGTTTCCTCAGATTTCATCGGAAATATTCTGAGCTTTATGATATTGATAGGTAATCTCATAATTTTATACCTCCATTATAATTGAAAATTCTTTGTAGTTTTGGTTCTTGTAGGGAAAAGAGTCCTTGTCGCCGACTTTTCCGCCGCCGAGATAGATATATCCTGAACGCATAAATGCGCTTTCGATTTTGCGGTCCATATTAGCATCAACTGTTTCGGAAAACTTGTTGACCGTTATTGTGTATTTTTTTCGTGGATATGTTCCGTCGCCGAGATAGACGGGCGTTTCATAGTCGTCATAGACAAGGTAAGCAGGCGGTTCGGGGTTATCCTTACTGAAAACGGGCATACCGTAATAAAACGGCAAACCTATTGTAGCAAGAACGCTGTCAGTCAAATCATAAATACTTATCATTTTGCTCACCCTCTCCACTTACCTTCAACAAACTTTCTGAATTCTTCGGTCATAACGGCAACAGCCTGCTCCTTGCGTGCGTCAAATCCCGGGCGAATAAAAGGTCTGGCAGACACTTTTCCTATTTTTCTTCCGATTTTGTCAACGCCCTTTGATTTTTTTCCCGGGCGCCCGAACTCGGTAATTATCGCCGCAAAGAGCACATCACGATTCTTGCCGTTTTCAAAGTCAATTCCGCAACGGACATTTATTCTGCCTTTTTTGTTGGAATATGGTGCGAACCGATGAACAGCGTTTTTCAGCTTGCCCGACTCGCTTTCGGGGGCGAGAAACTTCTGACCTTCGACAATGATGTCCGCACCCTTGCATAAAGCCTCTGTTACAGCCTCATCAACGCCGTCGGTCATTCCGTCAAGGCACTTCAGGAGTTCGTCCATTCCCGTTGTTTCTCCGATATATCCGTCCATCAGTTTCTCCTTTCAAGTATAACGAGCAATTTTAATGCAGAATCTCTCGAATTATGCACCGAAACAATCTTGTATTTCACGCCCGAAAACTCTGCATAGCTCTGCCCGTTGTATTCTCTTTTCCAGATTACAACCTGCTTTGAAATTGTGATACCTGCGGACATCGCATAAAAGCTGTTGCGGACAGATACTTCTTCTTCGGAGCACCATATTGTTTTGCTGTTGGCGATACCAGTCTGGGCATTGGATCCGTAGCCTTTTTTCTCGTCGTAAATCGTGATTTTCTTTGACATTGCCATTTTAATCACCTACAAATAATTTTTGCGATACAGCGCAATAATCTGCTCAACGGTAGAATTCGGCTTGCCGCCCTGCACCGTTGCCGAGCGGTTTTCAAACATATCTCCGATAGTGCAGATATATGCTATCGTCAAGTCTTCGTGGCTGTTGATTTCTTCCTCGGTAAGAGCAGTAGCACCCTTAATAAAATTAAGAGCAGCTGATTTGCAAATGCCGAGAAAGTTTGCGCTGTCCTCGCTGACGCCTATTGCGTCAAGAATCTGAGCGTCTGAAAGTTCGTTGATTTTCATTTTGTACTCCTTATGATGCCGCCATTTTAAGAGTAGCAAGCTGTTGCGCATTGATAACCTTTGTATCGATTTCAAAATATGCAAGGACACCATACGCGTGAAGTGTAGCAAATTTTTCAACGAGAATCTGC
>CAMGJS010000037.1 GCA_946056455.1 uncultured Clostridia bacterium
AAGCTTATACCTCGCCCGTTGCTATTGATACATTTGCTCCGACGGGGGATTATACTTTATACCTTACAGACGCTATGGGTTAAAAGAAAAAAATCAAGGGTACCGATTTTATGCTCGGTACCCTTTTTCTTTTTTGAAAATCAAAAACCTAAAAGAGTTACGATATACGCCGCCGCACAAGCCGCAAGGGCAACTACTACCATCGACTTATCAAAAAACGCAAGAACGAGCGCAACGATAAGTCCTGCCGAGGCTGAAAAAACACTTCCCGTTGAGTAGAATATGGCAGGGAATGTCATTGCTCCCAGAACGGCATAGGGTGTGTAGTAAAGAATACTCTTTATGAACTTGGACTTTATCTTTTTTCTGAAAAGCACCATCGGCAACATTCTTATTATGTATGTTACCCCTGCCATAACGAGTATGTATAAAAAGAGTTCCACAGTCATTCTTCCGCCGCCTCCTCTTCGTCATTCCGAGGAAAGAGAATTGCCCCTAAAACAGATGTTATCACCGCGCAGATGATTATTGAAAATCCGCTTGAAATGCCGTTGAAAATCGGAATGTAATATAATGCGCAGCTAAGCAGAGCTGAAAGCCCGACAATTAAAGCAACGCCCTTTTCTTTTCGTGACGGGGGGATAATAATTGCGACAAACATTCCGTATATTGCAATGCCGAGAGCCGCTTTTATCTTTTCGGGCAGAAGCTCTCCTGCCGAGGAGCCTAAAAATGTCCCCAAAGACCAGCCTATCCAGGGGAGCAGAATAAGACCGTACATAAACCGCTTGCCTATCTCTCCCTTTTGTGAGCAGGCGACGGCAAAGATTTCGTCCGTTATGCCAAAGGCAGTAAGAAAGCGGTGCGGCAGGGTGAAGGAGCTGTCAAGCTTTTGCGACACCGATATGCTCATTAAAAAGTATCTCATATTTATGACAAGCTGAGTAAGAGCCATTTCGCTGAGTGTTCCCATAGCCGCCATTATACCGATAGCCGCTACCTGCCCCGCCGAGGTGAGATTGGTCATTGAAATTATTACAGCCGAGAGAACGCTTTGCCCGTTTGCAACAGCAGTTATACCAAAGCCGAACGATACGGCAAGATAACCAATAGCTATCGGCAGACCGCATTTGAGCCCATACAAAAAAGAATTTGGGCTTTCCTTGAGTTTGATTTTTTCAGACATTGAAGATTACTTCCCGTGATGAATTTTGCTTTAAAAAAACAGCAAAAATATCATAGCACAATTTGTCGCAATTTGCAAATTATTTTTAAAAAGTCACATCATTGTTCAAATTGCTTTGCAATGGTACCAAATCGCCATACCACGCATTTTAGGTGAAAGTTTAAATTTTACAGAAATTTACTGTCCGTTGTTTTTCTCACAAAGGGGTAGTTTTTGCTATTGTTTAAATTTTACAGTTCTTACATATTCTGTCATAGGTTTTATGACAAAACTTTTGCTTTTTGATATTTCTTCAACGAATGAAAGTTGAAAACCGATATGGTATCGTGATGAGGTATGATGAAATTTTCCAGAAAATGTATGTAAAATAGGTGTATCAAAAATTACACACTAACCGTATTTTGCACCATAAAATCCGCAAAAGCACTTATTTTTGCCCTGATTTTCCTTTCGGTAATAAAAAGAACAGCGTAAAAGTGCAGTTCTTTTGGTTATAGTGACGATGTTTTTTTATTGCACAACAAGTAGCAATATGCTATAATGTTAATATGTATAGCTGTCTGAAAATAAATAGTTTGGAGTATGATAATTTGTTTACCGAAATTGACGGAATTAAGATAAATTATGAAATAAAGGGCGAGGGTGAAGCGGTCGTTCTTCTTCACGGATGGGGCGCGAATATTACCCTTTTTGCAAACCTCATTGAGCTTGTATCAAAAAAATACAAGGTCATAGCCCTTGATATGCCCGGTTTCGGAAAAAGCTCCGAACCGCCCGACAGCTGGAAGGTCAGCGACTATTCGGAATTTGTCATAAAGTTTCTCTCCTCAATGGGAGTGGAGAAAGCAACCTTACTCGGTCACTCCTTTGGGGGAAGAGTAATAATAAAAATGGCAACCTGCTTTGAGTTACCTTTTGAAATCGACAAGATTATTCTTGTGGACAGCGCAGGCATACTGCCGAAGAAAAGCCCCAAGCAGAAAAGAAAGCAGGCAAGATACAAGTTCTGCAAAAAGATACTTCTTCTTCCTCCCGTTAAGGCGATTTTCCCGAATGCTCTGGAAAAGTTTCAGAAGAAAATGGGTTCGGCGGATTATGCGTCGGCGTCCCCCACTATGAGAAAAATTCTTGTTTCTGTAGTCAATGAGGACTTACAGCCGTTGCTACCAAAAATAAAGCAGTCTACTTTGCTTATATGGGGTGAGAATGATACTGCTACTCCACTCTCTGACGGAAAGCTTATGGAAGAACTCATTCCCGACGCAGGACTTGTCACAATAAAAGGGGCAGGGCACTATTCTTTTCTTGACGGACAGTTCATCTTCAACCGTGTTATATGCTCATTCTTGAAAATAGGAGAATAATTCCGTATGGATCTGACACTTTTTATCGTAACCGCAGTTATTGCCGTTGTTGCAAGATATTTTTCTGCTTTTCGTGAGCTTCATATGTTACAGCTGAGCTCTTATCAGTTTCTGAGCCACTTTAACCGTGCAAAGAAAAATTTTGCGGTATATATCCCCTATCTTGTTTTTCTCATAGTACCCGTACTTTTTGCTACCCCCTTGTATGAAATTGAGATAATGAAGATAGTTCTGCCGATAGCGCTTTGTGTATGCTCGGTGGCGGTGATTATTTTAAATCTGCCGAAAAAGTTCAAAAAGCCGTTTGTCTATACCGCAAGGGTAAAGAGAATGATTGTCACTCTCACAATTCTCACAATTATCCCGATGATGATTGCGGTCTTGGCTTATTTAAGACAAAGCTATGTTACGGCTTATTTCACCGTTGGACTTATGCTATGTCTTTCTCCCGTGGCGGCTCTGCTTTCAAACCTTATCAACTACCCCATTGAAGAATATATCAGAAGATGGTATATAAACGACGCTAAAAAAATACTTGGCGGAATGAAAGATATGGGCATTGTGGGCATAACGGGAAGCTACGGCAAAACGAGTATGAAGTTCTATCTCGGTGAGCTGATGAACTCAAAATACAGCACGCTTATCACCCCCGAAAGCTACAACACACCTATGGGAGTGGTAAAGACTATCCGCACAATGATGAAGGCTACCCACGAAAGATTTATCTGCGAAATGGGCGCTCGGCACATAGGCGATATAAAGGAGCTTTGCGACATTGTTTTTCCTCAGGACGGAATTATTACCTCAATAGGTCCTCAGCACCTTGAAACATTCAAAAATATCGACAATATAATTTCAACAAAATTTGAACTTGCCGACAGCGTAAACGGCAAGGGAATTTTAGTTGTCAACGGTGACAACGAATATATCCGCAAGGGAATGACAAAGTATAAAAATGTCATCACCTACGGCTTTAATGAAAATAATGATTATAAAGCTACGGACATTTCAGTTTCTTTCAAGGGAACAAAATTCAGGGTTATTGCAAAGAACGGCGAAAGCTGTAATTATGAAACATCGCTCCTTGGCGAGCACAATGTTTTAAATCTTCTGGGAGCGATAACATACTGTTGTGAAAAAGGGTTTGCCCTTGACGAGCTTATCATTCCCGTGAGGAGAATTTCTGCGGTAAAGCACCGTCTTGAACTTATCGACGCAGGCGGCGACCTTTGCTATATCGACGACGCATACAACTCAAACCCCAACGGTTGCCGTGCGGCGCTCTCGGTGCTGTCACTCTTTGACTGCTACAAGATACTCTGCACTCCCGGTATGGTAGAGCTTGGCGAGGAGCAGGATAGGCTCAACGAGGAATTCGGCGAAGAGGCGGCGGATGTGTGCGATTATGTCTCGCTTGTGGGAAGAAAGCAGACCGAGCCTATCTTAAAAGGTCTTAAAGCAAAGGGCTTTGACGAAGAGAAAATTTTTATCGCCGATAGTCTTTCGGAGGCGATTGAAAATATAAAAAATATCAGGACAGAAAAAAAGAAGATAGTTCTTCTTGAAAACGACCTGCCCGATAACTATTGATTTTTGAGGTGACCGTTATGAAAATAAACCTTGCCGTAATTTTCGGAGGAAAAAGCGTTGAACACGAAATATCGGTAATATCTGCCGTTCAGGCGATGACAAATCTTGATACCGAAAAGTACAATATCATTCCCGTATATCTTACAAAGTCCCACGATTTTTATACGGGCGAGTGTTTAATGGATATTTCCGCTTTCAAGGACATTCCCACGATGCTGAAAAAATGCCGTAAGGTGACCTTTGTTACAGACGACAAGAAAACATATCTTACTGAACTTTCAACAAAAATCTTTGCGGGAAGATACAATCAGGAGATAGATGTTGCCTTCCCCATAGTTCACGGAACGAATGTTGAGGACGGCGCTTTGCAGGGCTTTTTGCAGACACTCAATCTCCCCTATGTGGGCTGTAATGTTTTATCATCGGCTGTGGGAATGGATAAGTATGTTATGAAGCTTCTGCTTAAATACGCTGACTTCCCCGTTCTTGATTGTTGCAGATTTACTCTCTCGGAAACGAAAAATCTTATCGACTGTATTCATAAAATCGAGAACAAGCTTGGCTACCCCGTTATTGTCAAGCCTGAGAATTTAGGTTCAAGCGTGGGCATATCAAAGGCGGAAAACAGAGGAGAGCTTGAAACTGCTCTTAACACCGCATTCGACTTTGCGGACCTTGTTATCGTTGAAAGAGCGGTACAGAACTTAAAGGAAATAAACTGCTCCGTTTTAGGCGACAGCGACGAGGCAGAAGCTTCAGTTCTTGAAGAGCCCGTTCAGTCGGATAAAATACTCAGCTACAAGGACAAATATGTATCGGGCGACAAGAGTGGCGGAAGCAAGGGTATGGCTACTCTCAAAAGAAAAATCCCCGCCGAAATTTCAAAAGAGGCAGAGGAAAAAATCAAGAAGATTGCCGTTGACGCTTTTAAGTATCTTGGCTGTAACGGCGTTTCAAGAATAGATTTTCTTATGGACACAAAAACAGAGGAAATCTGGCTCAACGAAATTAACACTATCCCGGGCTCCCTTTCGTTCTATCTGTGGGAGCCCACGGGAATGAAATACACCGAACTTCTCGACAAGCTTATCTCTCTTGCACTCAAACGGTTCAGAACAAACGAAAGAATAAACTATTCATACGACACGAATATTCTTTCTCAGTGCAAAGCGTTCGGCTCAAAGGGTTCAAAGCTGTAATACAGAAAGGCTTTAAGAGGGGAAATATATGGAACTTAAAAACAAACTGAGACAGCAGAGCACGATGTCGTTTCAGGTAATAATAGCAGGCTTTATGGGGCTTATCATCGTCGGGGCGTTGCTCCTTATGCTCCCTATTGCCTCAAAGGACAGGACTGTAACTTCTTTTTCCGACACTCTGTTCACCGCCGTTTCGGCAACCTGCGTGACGGGGCTTGTTGTAAGAGATACCGCAACCCACTGGTCAATGTTCGGTCAGGCGATAATACTCTTTCTCATTCAGATAGGCGGAATGGGAGTTATCACAATAAGTATGGCGATCGTGCGCTTATCGGGCAAGAAGATAGGTCTGTGGCAACGAAGCACAATGCAGGAGGCGATTTCTGCCCCTCAGCTTGGTGGCATTGTCAAGTTCACGGGATTTATCATAAAGACCTCCGCAATAATAGAGCTTGTGGGAGCGTTATTACTTCTTCCCGTTTTTTGCAAGGAATTCGGTCTTATGGGAATATGGTACGCTGTATTCCATTCGATTTCTGCATTCTGTAACGCAGGCTTTGACCTTATGGGAATAAGAGCGCAGTTTTCGTCGCTGACTTCGTTCTATGACAGCGTTTATGTCAACACGGTGATTTGTCTTATGATTGTTATCGGCGGAATAAGCTTTATGACCTGGGGGGATATTAAAGAAAACAAGCTGTCCTTTAAAAAATACTCTCTTCAAAGCAAGATAATACTTATCACATCGGGAGTGCTGATACTTCTGCCCGCTTTGTACTTTTTCATCTTTGAATATTCGGGTATGCCCATTAAAGACAGGATACTCTGTTCGGTTTTTCAGTCCATAACCACAAGAACGGCAGGCTTTAACACAACAGACCTTGCCGCAATGAGCGACACGGGCAAGGTCGTTATGATAGCGCTTATGCTTGTGGGAGGCTCGCCGGGCTCAACGGCAGGCGGTATGAAAACCACAACGGTAGCTGTTCTCTTTCTCGGCGCGATAACTGTTTTCAGAAGAAAAAATGATGTTCAGTGCTTTAACAGAAGGCTCCCCGAGGACACGATAAGAAGCGCAGGCGCGATATTCTTTATCTATATGGCGCTTGTTATAACGACGGCTTCGATAATATGCAGGATAGAAGGGTTGCCCATTCTCACCTGCCTTTTTGAAACAGGCTCGGCGATAGGAACGGTAGGACTTACGCTCGGCATAACGCCGACGCTTTCAGCCGTTTCAAGAATACTGCTTATGTTTCTGATGTTCTTTGGCAGACTTGGCGGTCTGACGATGATATATGCGGCTCTGCCCTCTTGCACAAACGATACGGCAAAGATGCCGCTTGAAAAAATCACGGTTGGATAAAGGAGTTTTGATATGAAATCGGTACTTATAATAGGTGTGGGACAGTACGGCTCACATATTGCAAAAAGAATGACCGAGCTTAAATGTGAGGTTATGGCGGTGGACACCAACGAGGAGCGTATCAACGATATTCTCCCCTTTGTGACAAGTGCTCAGATAGGCGACAGCACCAACGAGGATTTTATGAAGTCCTTGGGGGTAAGAAATTACGATGTGTGTATTGTTTCAATAGGCGATAATTTTCAGACCTCACTTGAAACGACAGCTCTTTTAAAAGAAATGGGAGCAGAAAAGGTAATATCGAGAGCGACAAACGATGTTCAGATGAAGTTTCTTCTCAAAAACGGAGCGGACGAGGTTGTGTACCCCGAAAAGCAATCGGCAATAAGAGTTGCGACAAAGTACGCTCTTGACAGTGTGCTTGACTTTATTCAGCTTGACAGCAACTATTCGATTTATGAAATGAAGATACCTAAGGAATGGGAGAACAAAACCCTCGCCCAGCTTGACATAAGACGCCGTTACAACATCAACATAATCGCAGTCAAGATAAACGAGCAGGTGAATGTTCCGATGCCCGACACATATATGGTAGAGGGCGACATAGTCTTTGCGATAGGCGACATAAAGGACATTCAGAAGTGCTTTAAGCTGTAAGACAAAAAGGATACCGTACAATGTACGATGAACTTGTATAATGATAGTAGACACTAAAAAGTCTACTATCATTTTGCTTTTTA
>CAMGJS010000038.1 GCA_946056455.1 uncultured Clostridia bacterium
AAGAAAACTTATTGACGGATTGACCTTTATCGGTTATAATACATATGATGTTTGAATTATATATTTTTATTTTTGATATGATTAAACATCCGTTTTGTTGTCTCCTTTCTTTTGTTCTACACATATTTTATCCTATTATTTTTGTTTTTCTCATCTTGCAGGGCACCGTTGCCCTGCATTTTTTTTGCTCACAAGCCCATTTAAATTGACAAATTGCAGACTTTGGGGTATAATCTTATAGATAGACAAATTTCACCTTTGGAGGAATAAAAAATGTCAAAAAAACCTTATTACATTACCACTCCCATCTACTATCCGTCGGGCAATCCGCATATCGGACACTGCTATACAACCGTTGCCTGCGATGTTGTTGCAAGAATGAAGCGAATGCAGGGCTTTGATGTCAAGTTTCTTACAGGCCTTGATGAACACGGACAGAAAATAGAGAAAAAAGCAACGGAATGCGGAGTTACCCCTCAACAGTTTGTTGACGATATATGCGTAAACTTCAAAAAGCTCTGGGAGCGAATGGGAATAAGCTACGACAGATTTATCAGAACGACAGACGATTATCATGTAGAGTCTGTTCAGAAGATATTCAAGGAGCTTTACGACAAGGGATACATCTATAAGAGCGAATACACGGGAAAATACTGCACCCCCTGCGAAAGCTTCTGGACAGAAAGCCAGCTTGTTGACGGAAAATGTCCCGACTGCGGAAGAGAAGTGACGGACGCTAAGGAGGAGGCATATTTCTTTAAGCTTTCAGCTTTTGCAGACAGAATTGAAAAGCTTCTTACAGAGACCGATTTTCTTCAGCCTCAGACAAGAGTCAACGAAATGGTAAATAACTTCATAAAGCCAGGGCTTGAAGACCTCTGCGTTTCAAGAACAAGCTTTAAATGGGGCGTTCCCGTTTCTTTTGACGACAAGCATGTTGTATATGTATGGATAGACGCGCTTTCAAACTATATCACCGCACTCGGTTATCAGAATGAAAAGTACGACGATTTTGACAAATACTGGCCTGCCGATGTTCATGTTATGGCAAAGGAAATTGTCCGTTTCCACTCCATTATCTGGCCTGCAATCCTTATGGCGCTCGACCTGCCTTTGCCCAAAAAGATTTACGGTCACGGCTGGATAACCTTCAACGGTGGAAAGATGAGTAAATCCTCGGGCAATGTTGTCGACCCGTTCATTCTTGCCGACAGATACGGTGTTGACGCTGTAAGATACCATCTTTTAAGAGAAATGCCTTTCGGAGCGGACTGCGCTTTCTCGAATGAAATTATGCTCAACAGAATGAACTCCGACCTTGCAAACGACCTTGGCAACCTTGTTTCAAGAACTGTTTCAATGGTGATAAAATACTTCGGCGGAACACTCCCCGACGACAGACAGCAGGGTGAGCCCGACGATGAGCTTATTGCTATGGCGTCGGCACTTTCTGAAAAGGTTTCATCCCTTTATGAGCAGTTCCGTTTTGCCGACGGTCTTGCGGAAGTAATCAAGGTAGTTTCAAGAGCAAACAAGTACATTGACGAAACTGCTCCCTGGGTGCTTGCAAAGGACGAGGCAAACAAGGCAAGACTTGCAAGCGTTATGTATAATCTTCTCGAAACGATAAGAATAGTTTCGGTTATGCTTTCTCCCGTTATGCCTCACACCTCCCCCGAAATATTCAGGCAGATTGGTGCAGACGAGAACGCAACAACCTGGCAGAGTGCCGAAACCTTCGGTGTTCTTTCAAAGAATGTTACAGTAAATAAGGGAGAAGTTCTCTTCCCTCGTATAGATGTCAAGAAAGAGCTTGACAAGCTTGCCGCATTAACAGAAGCGGAAGCACCCAAACCGCAGATTGAACTCGCTCCGCAGATTGCCATTGACGATTTTGCAAAGGTTGAGCTGAGAGTTGCGCTCGTTAAATCCTGCGAAAAAGTGAAGAAGTCGAAAAAGCTTCTCTGCTTACAGCTTGACGACGGAATGGGCGGAAGACAGGTTGTTTCGGGAATTGCTGAATGGTACGCTCCCGAGGACCTTATCGGAAAGAAGATAATCGTTGTTGCAAACCTTGCTCCCGCAAAGCTTTGCGGAGTTGAAAGCAACGGAATGATTCTTGCCGCTGACACAGAGGACGGCGGAGCAAAGGTAATCTTCCCCGATGACAGCTTGCCCTGCGGAACAAAGATAAGATAACTATGGGATATAATAATATTTTCGACTCGCACAGTCACTATGACGATAAAGCCTTTGATGATGACAGAGAAGAGCTTTTGTCAGCAAAGCTCAAAGAGGGCGGAGTGTCGGGAGTAATTCACGCCTGCGCTTATTTTGAAAATGTCCTTGACGGAGTTTTAATGGCTGAAAAGCACGACTTTATGTATTCTTCCGTTGGCGTTCACCCCGAAGAATGTGAAAATCTGCCCGAAAATTATATAAGCGTTTTAAGGGACATCGCCTTGTCGCACAAAAAGGTCGTAGCCATAGGAGAAATAGGTCTTGACTATCACTATGACGGCTTTGACAGAGATTTTCAGATTAAAATTTTCAAAGAACAGCTTTCTCTTGCAAAAGAGCTTTCTTTGCCCGTCATTATTCATTCCCGTGACGCTACGGGCGATATGATGGAAATACTCAGAGAATATCGCCCTTGCGGAGTAATGCACTGCTTTTCGGGCTCCGCCGAAACGGCAAAAGAGGTTCTCTCTCTCGGAATGTATTTGGGCTTTACGGGAGTAGTCACCTTTAAAAACGCAAAAAAAGCGGTAGAGGCTGTATCCGTCACTCCCCTTGAAAGACTTCTGCTTGAAACGGATTGTCCCTATATGGCGCCCGAGCCTTTCAGAGGAAAGCGTTGCGACAGCCGACTTATTGAATACACCGCAGAAAAAATTGCCGGGATAAAGGGTGTTCCCACGCAGGAAATGATAGATATTGCAAACGAAAACACCAAACGGCTTTTTGGAATAAAAATGTGAATAAAGTACCTCCTTGTCCGCATATAATGCGTAAAAAAGGAGGTATTTTTATGTCTGAACAAAAAATACATAATCTTATTCTTGAAAGCAGGTCAAAGCTTACAATATCGGGAGTCACCGATGTTGACAGCTTTGACGAAAAGCAGGTTGTGCTTTATACGAATATGGGCGAGCTGACCATAATGGGCAAGGATTTGCATGTCAATGAAATAAGCGTAGGAAACGGAGATATGGCGATAGAGGGCGATGTCTGGTCGATTTGTTACGGCGATAAGGACAGGCGTGGAAGCGTTTCGTTTTTCGGCAAGCTTTTCAGATAGTTCCGAAAGGGGAAGAACAGGGTGTTGCTCGATAATTTTTTCACTCTTTCAGAAGAATGTCTGCTTTTTCTTTATTCTGTTCTGCTCGGGATTTTTCTCGGCGTGGTTTTCGACATTTTCCGCATAATAAGAGCGATTATTCCCCATAAAAGTGCGCTTGTCGCTGTTGAAGATGTCATTTTTATGATGATATGGGGACTTTCGCTTGTTATCTTCTCGGTTGAGCTTTCAAGAGGAAATGTACGATTTTTTTGCTTTTTGGGGAGTGTTCTGGGATTTGCGATTTATTTTTTCACCGTCGGATATGCTCTTTTGACGGCAATAAGGGCGGTAAGCAACGTGATAAGACGGTTTTTTTCTCTTGTTTACAGGAAAATTCTGCTTAAAATTGCAGGCGGTTTTGTATCAGTTTGTCAAAAGGTAAAGACATTTTTTGTTAATAACTGCCCAAAATTCAAAAAAATTTAAAAATTATAAAAAATCTCTTGAAAAAATTGCATACTATGGTGTATAATATGTTCGTACATTTCCGCTTTCACGGACGATTTTTGCGGGAGTTTTTCAAAATTGCGGGGCATGAGGCTTTCGTTTGAAGGATGTGAGTTACTTGAAAAAGAATACCGAAAAAAAGCAAAGACCTTTGGCACTCGGCGGATTTATTAAAATTGCATTTGTCGCATTCGTGATTTATGCCGTATTTAATATAGTTTCGGTTCAGGTAACCCTTGCCGACAAGAGAGAACAGCTTGCTGCGCTCGAAGAGAAAAAGGCTCAGATTGAGCTTGAAAACGAAGAATACGAAAGACTTCTCTCAATTGAAAACGAAAGCGAGTATATGGAACAGTATGCCATTGAAGAGCTCGATTACGCATATCCTAATGAAGTAAGGTTCTATGATACATCGAGGGGCTAATTTTTTGAGGGGAAAAAATAATTTATGCAGGTAGAAGTAGGCAAAATCTACGAAGGCAAGGTCACGGGTATTACAAAGTTCGGCGCGTTTGTTGAAATCGAGCCGGGCGTCACAGGAATGGTACATATTTCCGAGGTTGCAAACACTTATGTCAATGAGATAAAAGACCATGTTACCGAGGGACAGGTTGTTAAGGTAAAGGTCATTTCTATAGGCGAGGACAAAAAAATAAGTCTTTCGATAAAGAAGGCTCTGCCTCCCGTTCAGAAGAACTTTAACGGTCCCAAGCAGGGTGGCGGTCAGAGACCGAATAAGCCTGCGCCAAAGCAGAACAACGACAAAAACCGTATTCCCGAAGTATGGGAACCTAAAAAGCCTGTTACTGCGGCTGAACAGTCCTTTGAGGATATGCTCAACAAGTTCAAGCAGAACAGCGAAGAAAAGCAATGCGACCTTAAACGGAGCATCGACGGCAAGAGAAAATCCGGCCGAAGAGGTTCAAAGTAAAGAGCAGATACAATCGGATTTCAGCTGAAATCCGATTTTTTTATGGAGGATAAAATGTATTTATATAACGCTGAAATTTTTACCGCAACGGGAACAGTCATAAAAAACGGCTATGTCAAGGTTTCGGGCAAAACGATAGAAAAAGTATCTGAGGGAGCGCCCGAAAAAATATCCCCCGAAGATTATGATTGTAAGGGAAATACGCTCTTTCCGGGATTTATTGACGCTCACACTCATATGGGACTTTTTGAGAGCGGAATAGGAATAGAGGGGGAGGACTGCAACGAGGACAGCGACCCCGTTACTCCGAATTTGAGAACTATTGACGGAATAAATTGTCTTGACGAGAATTTTTCTCTTGCACTTTCTTACGGCATAACTACCGTTGCAACGGGTGTAGGCTCGGCGAACCCCATAGGCGGAGATGTCATTGCAGTTAAGACAATGGGAAGATACGCGGACGAGATGCTACGCAGGGTTATCGGAATAAAATTTGCTCTCGGAGAAAATCCGAAGAATACTTTCTCGGAAAAAGACAGTGCTCCCGTAACGAGAATGGCGACAGCCGCAATTATAAGGGAGGCTCTTTTTAAAGCGAAAAGATACGCGGAGGATAAGAAAAAGGCTCTCTCGGAGGACGGCGACAACCCCGAATATGACGCCAAATGTGAAGCGTTGGAACCTCTTTTGAACCGAGAGATAAAAGCGTTCTTTCATTGTCACAAGGCAAACGATATTATGACAGCGGTGAGAATTGCAAAGGAATTCGACCTTGACTATTCACTCGTTCATTGCACCGAAGGTCACCTTGTTGCCGATGTTTTAGGAGAAAACGGAGCAAAAGCTTCTGTCGGACCTATTATTTCCGACAAGGGCAAGCCTGAACTTATGGGGCTTTCTCTTAACAACGCGGCAGAGCTTTCAAAGAATAAGGTTTCGGTTTCTATATGCACCGACCACCCCGAAGTGCCGATACAGTATCTTGCGCTTTCGGCGGCTATTGCAGAGAAAAACGGTCTGCCCTATGAGGACGCTGTCAAAGCGATAACTGTCAATGCGGCAGAATTCTGCGGAATAGACGATATTGTGGGAACGATTGAAAAGGGGAAAATTGCCGATATTGTCCTTTTTGACGAAAATCCCCTGGGAGTTGAAGTAAGACCTATAATGGTTATGCTTGACGGAAAAATCATAATAAAAAAGGAGAACATATAATGCGTGAAATAAATGTTTTGGATATTGAAAATGCAGTGCGCGACCTTTGCATAAAGGCGAATGTCGTTCTGCCCGAAAGCCTTGAAAAATGCCTTGAATGTTCGGTTGAAAAGGAAAAATCACCCACGGGAACGGAAGTTCTCTCAGATATTTGCAGAAACTTCAAGGTGGCAAAGGAGCAGAATATGCCCGTTTGTCAGGACACGGGAATGGCTGTTATTTTTCTTGAAATAGGTCAGGATGTTCACTTTGTGGGAGGTTCTTTGTACGAAAGCATAAATAACGGCGTGGCAAGAGGATATACCGAAGGGTATCTGCGTTGCTCGGTTGTGGGGGACCCTATCGAGAGAGTGAACACGAAGAACAACACTCCTGCTGTTATCCACACAAAAATTGTTGACGGCGACAAGGTGAAGATTGATGTCTGCCCCAAGGGGTTCGGAAGTGAGAATATGTCGTCGCTTAAAATGATGACGCCCTCCGTAACGGTTGACGATATATGCAATTTTGTTATAGAGTCAATATCAAAAGCGGGAAGCAACCCTTGTCCACCCATTGTTGTCGGAGTGGGCATAGGCGGAGATTTTGAGCAGTGCGCTTATCTTGCAAAAAAGGCTCTTTGCAGGGATATTTCAATAAGAAACCCGAAAAAGCTTTATTCGGATATGGAAGAAAAAATCCTTGACGGAATAAATAAGTTAGGGATAGGTCCCCAGGGCTTTGGCGGAACTGTCACCGCTCTTGCCGTAAATATCGAGGAGGGTCCTACTCACATTGCAGGTCTGCCCGTTTCCGTGAATGTCGGCTGTCATGTTACAAGACACGCAACCGCCGAGCTTTAAGGAGCGTTTATGAAAAAGAAATTTTTAATACTTTTTTCGGCAATAGCGGTTTTGCTGTCGGCAATTCTTTGCGGTTGTGATATTGCTGTTGAAGAATATTATTACGAAACCGAAGAAACTTCTGAAATATACACAACGGCTGAAACAACAGAGCAGACAAACGTAACCGAAGAAACAACTACCGAAGAAACGACAACCGAAACAGAGCCCGAAAAAGAATATGTCGAATACTCGTTCCGCTCGGAAAAGCTTTATAGTTCGCACTTTGAAAAACACGGTGCAGAGTTTGGCGAGATAACGAAAGAGGAATATCTCAAAAAGGCAAACGACCTTATAAATTCCGACAGCGAGAGCGTTCTCACAAAAATGTCAAAGGACGGGGACTATCTTTTCTATGACGAAAGCACAAACGAGTTCCTTGTTCTTTCACAGGACGGATATATACGGACATTCTTCAAGCCGAATGCGGGAATAGATTATTATAATCGTCAGTAGGAGGATAATATGGAAAAATACAAATGCCCTTGTTGTGAAAATTTTACTCTTGAAGAAGAGCCCTTTCACCACACCTATGAGATTTGTCCCGTGTGCTTCTGGGAGGACGATGTTTTAAACGAGGAAGAAATATCCGAGGCAAACGGCGGACTGACTTTGAAAAA